>PVWI01000514.1 GCA_003003725.1 filamentous cyanobacterium Phorm 6
GATTCGGCGTCACCTATCGCGCCCAAAACCCCAAAGAAGGCAAAGTAGTCGCCATCAAAACCCTAAATGCCAACGTTCAAGGTAAACCCAACTTTCGCGAATTACAAACCAAATTTGTCAACGAAGCATTATCTTTAGCCAAGTGCAGCCATCCCCACGTCGTCCAAGTTTACGAAGTATTTCCCGAAATGGCAGGAAATATCGAATTGTGGTGCATGGTGATGGAATTAATCGACGGCACTAATTTAGCAGAATATCTCGAAGATAACGGCATTTTGTCCGAAGCAAAAGCTTTGCCAATGATTCAACAAGTCGGAAGCGCCCTGAGTTTTGTCCACCAGCAAGGATTTACTCACCTCGATATTAAACCCCAAAATGTTATGCTCAGAAAGCGGGGTTTTGAAGCGGTTTTGATTGATTTTGGGTTAGCGCGACAGGTGACAGCGCCGGGGAAATTGCGGACAAATAGTAATTCCGGTACTGAGTGTTACGCACCCATTGAATTATTAGAAAAACGCGCTGAACTTGGCGCTTATACTGATGTTTATTCCCTAGCAGCAACGCTTTATGTCATGTTGACTGGTGAGTTGCCGTTTCCGTCGCAATTCAGGAAGCAAAATATTCCTTTAACTCCGCCAAAGCAATTCAATTCAGAGATTAGCGACAGGGTGAATACGGCGATTATGAAAGGGATGGAGTTGGAACCGCAAAATCGCCCGCAGTCGGTGCAGGAATGGTTGGATTTGCTGATACCAAAACCAGTGGCTGCTGAGACTACGCGGGTGATTTCAGCCGTGGGGATGGATTATATAAATTTGCGGAATTTATTAGCTGCTAAAAAGTGGAAAGAAGCGGATGAGGAAACGCGGAGAGTGATGTTGAAGGTGGCAGGTAGGGAGGAACAAGGATGGCTGGATACAGAACATATTGAAAAATTCCCCTGCGAGGACTTGCGAACTATTGACCAACTTTGGGTAAAATACAGCAATGGGCGCTTCGGCTTATCGGTGCAGAAGCGCATCTATCAAAGTTTGGGGGGAACTAGGGAATATAATAGCGAAGTTTGGCAGAGGTTTGGCGATCGGGTAGGCTGGACAAAAAACAGTGAATGGCTGTACGACAGCAAACTTACTTTTTCAGAGAAAGCACCAGAAGCTCACCTCCCGTGGGGGTGGATGGATGTCATGTATTTTTTTTGTGGAGGTGATATTGGGAGTAGAGGAGCGAGGGGTCTGGGGGAGACGATGGAAGATTTTTTCTCTCGCGTCGAGACTTGTAGACTGTAACATCTAAGCGTTTCAGGATTTCATAAAGATTTATAATAAAGCCCAAAACCACGAAACCATGCCCTGTCTAGGTTTCCGACGGGGTTGTCGGGACATAACGAGCAAATAATCAAAGTAAAATCAATCTCAGAAACCGGGTTTCTGCGATAATTTATGTATCATCACCCAGATTCAGGAAGAAACCCGGTTTCTACCTCCCCACCAACAGCATCCAAACTCCATAACTTAGTAGTTCCCGAAGCTAGGACTTTATGCAAATATGTTGAAGTTTAAGCCATCTGCTATAGTAGATAAACCTGAGCGTTAACATCGCAAATATATGACAGCAAAAATACACATCAGCAAGTTAGGTAATTCCTTGGCTTTGCCAATACCCGACTACATTGTAGCATTTCTTAACCTTAAAGCCGATGATTCAGTAACTTGTACTATAGAAAATGGGAAACTGGTCATAGAGCCTGTAAAAAATAAAATATCAAAATATACCCTAGATGAATTATTGGCAGGCGAAATAGAATATAGCGAAGAAATCTGTTGGGGAAAACCAGAAGGAGAAGAAGTTTGGTAAACTATATCCCCGAACGAGGTCATTTCATTCGCCTCAATTTTGACCCTCAAGCAGGACACGAACAAATGGGAATTAGACCTGCACTGGTTGTAAGTAAAACTAAGTTCAACAAAAAAATGGGTTTTATTTTTGTTTGTCCGATTAGCAGCACACAACGCAAAAATCAGTTTTATGTTCCCATCCCAGAAAGTGAAGCGGTAACAGGCGTAATTATGACGGATCAACTGCGTTCTTTAGATTATCGGGCAAGGCAAGCAAGTTTTATTGGCTCTCCTGAACTTATGGTTATAATTTTATCTAATCAGAGAAGCAAGCTAATACGCGATTTCTAAAATTATTAAAA
>PVWI01000515.1 GCA_003003725.1 filamentous cyanobacterium Phorm 6
AGATGTGTATAAGAGACAGGTTATAGATTAGTATTGGTGCGAGCAGTATTCCGAAACCGAGAATGTGGGAAATTTGTTTGATTTTGAGCCGATTGGTTAGTTTCATTTTGTGAAGGAGATTTTTTAACGAACCGCGAAGACGCTAAGGACGCGAAGGAAGAGAAGAGAGGGAAGAGGAGAGAAATATGAGTTATTCGGATGTCAATAATTTTAGCAATCAGGTTTTGCGAAATCGATCGTTCCAAGGACAAGTTCTTAATGGTGCTGATTTTGGCGGTGCGGATGTTCGTGGCTGCAATTTTAGAAATGCTCAGTTGGTGGGTGCGAATTTTATTGGTGCGAAAATTGGGGTTTCTGGGCGACAGATTGCTGTTTTGAGTGCTGGGGCGATCGCGATTTGTTTGGTTGTGGGCGATGTTGTGACTCGACTGATTTTGAGTACGCAAGGACAGGTATTGGGTTCTCGCAGTTGGCCTTTTGTGCTGTTGCTGTATGGGGTTTTGAGCGCTGCTGGCTTGGCTGGGGCGATCGCCCGCACACAGCCACCAACCTCAAAAATCGGTAGATTTGCGGGGACAATTTCTGCTATTCTATCAGGGGCTTTGTTGGGATTTTTCTATGCTGGGACTGCAACTAATAATAATTCTCAGGCTGCTCTTGCTGGAATGGCGATCGGCGGGGTGTTAATGTTTTTTGTGAATTCCAGGATTCGCCGCCAATTTGCTAAGGTGGCGATCGTAGCGGCTGGAAGTGTTGCGACTTACGGAGCAGCTTTTTTGTTTTCTGCAACTGCTAGGGCTTTTCTGAACACTCACAAACTGTTTTGGGGTACGTGTTTCGGTTTGGTGTCGCTGTTGTATCTTTGGTTTTCGTTTGTGTCTTTTTCTGCTATTGTTCGAGAGATTAGAAATGCTCAGGACACTTCGTTCAGAGGCGCAAATCTCGCTGATGCTAAGTTCGATACGAATTACATCAATCTAAAATCTAAAATTTAAAATCTAAAATCCCATGACTAACATTCAAACAGCGATCGATCCAGCCGAAAGCGATGCTTTATTACAAACGGTGAGGGAGCAAAGAGCTCTGGAAACTTTCAATCCCAACGATAGCGAACTTCTCAAAAAGATGGTCGAATGTATGGGAGATTCGCGGGGAATGATGAGGCTGAGTTTTGCCGAAACTCTCGGCTCAATTGGCAAACCTGCAACTCCTTTTTTGCTGGAAGCTCTAGCACACCACCCCAACCCTGTCGTGCGTAGAGCAAGTGCTAAAACGCTGACTCTGATTTGCGATCCGATCGCCCTTCCGACTCTGCTAGAAGCTTTTTTGCACGATGAGGATACTGTTGTCAACGGTTCGTCTGCGGCAGCGCTGGCTAAGTTGGGCGAGCCATCAGTGCGACATTTGCTGGAAGTCTTAGCCTCGCCCAAATATTCAGAAAGTACAAAAGGACACGCGGCTTGGGCTTTGGCTTTTATTGGCTCGAAGGCAAAGGGGTGTTTGTACCGGGAAATTGCTTCGGATTCGGTTGAGGTGCGGGCTGCTGTCGTGGGGGCGATCGGCAAAATTGCTCAAGAAGAACCGGAAGAAGCTGCATTTAATCTGTTAGTTAATGCTCTCACAGACACCGCCGAAACCGTCCGCATCGAAGCAGCATCGGCTTTAGCAAATGCTGCTTACAAACCCGCAATTGCCAACTTGATTGAGTTACTGCATCATGCGAGTTGGGAAAGCCGAAAAGCGGCGGCTTTGGCATTGATGAAAATTGGCATGAGCGAAGATCCGCCGGAGTTTCCTGTGGTTTTGGAACCGCTAGCAATTGCTTTGAATCAGGAATCGGAAGCGCAGGTGCGGCAGGTGATTCAGTTGGCGATTTCTCAGATTGAGAAAAAGTCGGGGGAGGAAGAGTGGGATTAAACAGTTGACAGTTGACAGTTGACAGTTGACAGTGAAGAAAAAGCCAGGGGTTGGAAACCGCGCCTATAAAGACAAAACCTACCTCTGTGGGTTGAAGAATTCTTACCCGCGCTGAATACGAGAAAGCTTGTTCATTTAATTTGGGAATAGGGCAGTGGGAATTGGACATTGGTTATTTCTTACTTGTTTATTAGAAAAACTACTAACAAGTAACCACTAGCC
>PVWI01000516.1 GCA_003003725.1 filamentous cyanobacterium Phorm 6
TATTTATGCAGCGCATCAGAGTGCAGAAACTACAGCCCGAGTTATAATGAACCCGCGACGCCTGTAGCGGATGTATTCCAGGAAGTTTGTTGAGTGTTCTAAAAACGGGCGATCGCTCCACGCCGTCTGAAATTTTTGTGATTCTCCCATTCTCGCTTTGTGCGGCACTTCCAGAAAAAGTGCTGATTCACTGTTTTGACGATCGAGCAGCGAGCCTGTTCGGTCGATCGCTTGCACTAATACCACTTTAAAAAAGTCTTGCTACAATCCTCAATCTGATACCAATTATTAAAAGGGCGTTGCTGATTTGGAGTATGATTTGCCTCCGAAATTTAGTAGGGGCAATTCATGAATTGCCCCTACTGGCAATTCATGAATTGCCCCTACTCTAAATTTCAGGGATTGCTATAGCGAGTAAATCATACCTAAATTCAGCAACGCCATTAAAACTAAGGACACGACACTGTGCGGTGTCCCTACTCCCCGCACCGGAAACGGCGGGAGTGCGGTGTCCCTACTGGAACGCTGCGACTGCATTTTCACATCGATATTCTTGCTTCTGCTATATTTTAGGACTTTGAAGACTGAAGTCCTGACTACCAACGTCATGATAATTATTGAACAGGGCTGGAGATGACTGACCTTGGTTGGTTTTTTTTAACAAGTCTAGTTGAGATTACCCGATCGCCTGACGAAATCTTTACCAAAACTTTATTAAATTCTGCCGGAATTTGTAATTTACTGAAAATCAAAAATAGTCGATCGACCAGACTTGATACTTTAAAACTGATTTCCCAGGGAGCATTTTATGAATTCCATTGCTAAAAACAGCATCCGCTGGACTTGCTCAGCGGCTGTTTTCTTTGCAGTTATTACACTACAGCAACAAAAAGCTACAGCAGCAACGCTATCTGGCGGCTGGAATTATGCGATCGACTCCTTCAGCGACGGCGTGACAGGGGGCCAAGTCGGTGGCGGCGAGTTTGAATTTTACGGCATCGCCGTCAAAGAAACATCAGATACAGCTTTTGTCGCCATCAACTCCAATCTAAGTTTAGCAGGATATGCAGATAGCGCCGCTCAAAGAGGCAACATCAACTACGGCGATTTGTTCTTCAATTTTTCCGGTCAAAACTTCAACACAGCTAATGCAAATGGCAACTTATTTGCTGTTCGCTTTGCCGCCGGAAATGACTCAGGCGTGGCGACAACAGGCGTTTACAGCAATGTTAGCGCTAAAAGCGTCACCCAACTCAACTCTGGATTTACAAATCTAACTCAATTCAACACTCGCGTTCAATCAGCAGGTGGAACCCCGTCAATGGGCGATTTATCTGCTACAGACCCGTATTTTCAACAAACAGGAGAAAATACCGTTCTCAATTCAATTGGTTCTGGAACAAAAGTCGGAGAAATCTCTTCTTTAACGCCAGCAACTTTGAGCGCCCTCGGTCTTAATTTCGCTCAGTTTAATGCAGTAGGTTCTCAAACAATCGGATTCAGTTTCAATAAATCCTCAATGCCTTCTGGGAACTATATTGCTAACTTGTTTGCCGAATGCGCTAACGATGCGATCGCCCTTAAAGGCTCTTTTTCACAAGATTCTGCTGAAGCCGTACCGGAACCTTCTACTGTGTTCGGTACTTTAGTCGGATTGAGCTTTTTAGGTATTGGTGCAGCTAAACGCAAAATTAAGTATCGTAATTAATATTACCCGCAATCAGGACACTACACGTGCCGTTTCTCTACAAACAATTAATCCGGCGATAGTTACATCTCTGGTAAGGATTGATGATTATTTTGGAGTAGGGACACGGCAATGCCGTGTCCTGAGTTGCTTGAAGAAGTCTGGGTTTTGAGGGTTCTAAATGTCGCTAAGCTATGTTGAAATTAGCGGCATTAATCGCACTTGCCGCCACTCCATTGAGAGAGGCTAAAATCTCTCCGGTTGCTAACAAACGGATGAAAGTTGAACTGTTTTCTTGAGTAATTGACAATTGCGAGAAACTCAGCCCGTTACCCAAAACTAACAAGTCTTTACCAACTTCAAAGTCAGTAATCGTATCAGTCCCCGAATTGGTAGCAAGCAAGAATCGATCGTTGTCAGTACCTCCTGTCAAAGTATCGCTTCCCAAACCGCCAGTCAGCAACTGTCTCTTATACACATC
>PVWI01000165.1 GCA_003003725.1 filamentous cyanobacterium Phorm 6
ACATAAATCAGGGTTCGATTGTTTTTTTAGCCATACTTCAACTTGCGATCGATGTTTTTGGATTTTTTGCGCATGGCAAGCATCTATTTAAAATCAGGAACTGGAGCAGATGAAAATTAGTTATCGATTAGTGTTGGGATATTTAACTGCTGCTATTTTGGGTATGCAAGGTTGTTGTATTAATGAAAAAACACTGCCCGCAAGTGGTGGAGACGGTAATCGCTCTGTAGAAAATATTTTGGTGCAGTCTCGGAAAATTAGTTATTTGCGATCGGCATCTCGGGCTACTTCTGGAAGCGCCGACTTATTTGTGAATAAATTATCCCAAATCGAATCGGTAAAGTCACCAACGGATAATTTTATACAATCTCAGGAAACTCCCGAAAAACAGGGTGTTTTTAGTGTAGAAATAATCGGTTCTTATCTGGCTTTTCTTTCTGTAGTAGTTTCCTTACTGATCAGAACCAATACAGTAGATATCTTATCCAAGGCGATCGGGTTAATCAAACCGCAGTCTGAAACAGCGAAGGACAAGCTACTAGAAGGAAAAAAAGTGTTTCCTCCAAAAAAAGAACAGGATATCCGAGATACTATTGCGAAAATGACCCAAGATTTGCAGCAAACTGCCGAATATGCCTTCGATATTTGCGAGGAAATGAGCGTCTCGATAATTGCGACTACCCCAGGCGGTCATATCCTATCGTTAAATCAAGCTACTTGTCAACTTTTAGGATACTCTAAAAAAGAGTTGTTAGGCAAAGCAATAGCCGGACTTTTTAAGGAAACTGAATCACCACCAGGGCTAGAAATCGCAAATTTAACAGCCGAAGGTTCTGTCCGCAATGTCGAAAAAGTTTACCTTTCTAAACAAGGAAAAAAAATAATTGTACTGCTTTCTATTTCAAGTATTCGCGACAGCAAAGGCGAGGTCAGCGGCAAGTTGTACGTAGCACAAGATATTACTGATAGCAAGCGGGCTGAAAGATATTTGCGACGGAGTGAAAAAAAGTTTCGGCAACTGATAGAAACTGTTAATGCTGCTGCATTGATTTATCACCGCAGACAGTTGCGCTATGTCAATTCTCAGACAGAAACTCTGACTGGATATACTCGCGAAGAATTGCTAGTGTTGGATTTATACGATTTAATTCATCCAGATTTTCGGACAACAGTTAAAAAATGGGGTAAATCCAGCCAGGCGCGAGAAAGTAGCGCTTCAAAATATGAATTAATAATTCTCACGAAAACCGGAGAAACACGCTGGGTTGAAGCAACTGTAGATATTATCAAATTTGAGAGAAAAGCGTCAATATTGGTCACAGTTTTTGACATCAGCGATCGCAAATTGGCAGAGTTAGAACTAGAAACATCCCTTTCCTTGCTTCAAGCAACCATTGAATCTACTGCTGATGGCATTCTGGCGGTTGACGGACAAGGAAAAGTTGTCAGCTTTAACCGCAAGTTTGCCAAAATGTGGCAGTTGCCCGATTTCCTGCTCGATTCGAGAGATAGCCATCAAATTTTTTGCTTCGGAATCAACCAGTTAAAATACCCAGAAGTCTTTCTAAACCACGCTAAAGAATTGTCCGATCGCCCGGCGGCAGAAAGTTACGATATCATCGAGTTTCAAGATGGCAGAATCTTCGAGCGGTACTCGCTACCACAGCACACGGGAGGCAAGATTACTGGTCGAGTATTCAGTTTTCGGGATGTAACGGAACGGCGACAATCCGAAGAAAAACTCCGCAAAAGTGAAGAACGCTTTCACCTGCTGACGCGGGCAACAAATGATGCAGTTTGGGATTTTAATTTGTTAAAAAATGAGTATTGGTGGAGCGAAGAATTTGAAAAGGTTTTTGGCTACAAACTCAATGCAACTCAAACGATAGAATTAGAATCGTGGTGGCTAAATATTCATCCCGAAGAACGAGAAAGAGTGAAGTCAAGCTTCAATGAAACAATGAGTTCAGATGCTCAATGTTGGTCGGAGGAATATAGCTTTCGCCGTGCAGATGGGGGATATGTTTTTGTGCTCGATCGCGGTTACATCATCCGCAATGCCAGCGGTGAAGCAGTGCGGGCGATCGGCACGATGATGGACATTACTCAGCGCAAGCAAGCTGAAGAAATTATTCGCTATCAAGCGGTTTACGATCAACTCACGGGTTTACCGAACCGGATACTTTTTAACGAGCGGCTGCAAGCGTCATTAAGAGAAGCTAAAAAGAACAAAAAAATGCTGGCTGTGATGTTTTTAGATTTGGATAGGTTCAAAAAGATTAATGATACACTAGGTCACGCTGCGGGCGATCGCCTGTTAGAAAGTTTTGCCGGACGCATCAGCGACACTTTGCGATCAACTGATACGGTAGCCCGGTGGGGAGGCGACGAATTTACCGTACTGCTTCCCGATCTCAATAGCTTAGAAGATGCAGTTAAAACAGCTCAAAGAATTCTTGACTATTTAAAGCCCCCTTTTAAACTAGAAGAACAGCCGTTCCACGTCAGCAGCAGCATCGGCATTGCCGTTTATCCCAACGACGGCGAAGATGCCGAAACTTTAGTCAAAAATGCTGATGCTGCCTTGTACCGCGCTAAAGACATGGGAAGAAATAACTATCAGTTATATACTTCAACAATGAACCCGCAAGGCAGCCAGTTGCTGACTCTGGAAAATAGGCTGCACGAAGCATTAGCACAGGGAGAATTTGAGGTTTTCTACCAGCCAAAAGTCAACATCACTACTTGGAAAATCCAGGGTATGGAAGCCCTGCTGCGCTGGCGACATCCAGAATTAGGTTTAGTTTCTCCCGCTACATTTATTCCGATCGCCGAAGATAACGGACTAATTGTATCTATTGGCGAATGGGTGCTGGAAACTGCCTGCACTCAAAATAAAGCTTGGCAGGATGCTTTGCAACCTGATTTGCGGGTAGCAGTCAATTTTTCGGCGCGGCAGTTCCAGCAATTTAATTTAGTACAAATGGTGGCGAACTGCTTGGAAAAAACTGGTTTAGAACCCAAGTATTTAGAGTTAGAAATTACCGAGACTACAGCAATGCAAGATGCTGATTATACCACAAAAGTTCTGAGGGAGTTGCAGAGCATGGGAGTACAGATTGCGCTGGACGATTTCGGCACAGGTTATTGTTCTCTAAATTATCTCAAAAAGTTTCCGTTGAATGTCTTAAAAATCGATAAATCCTTTGTCAGCGAACTAACAACCGATCCGTGCGAACGGGCAATCGCCAATGCTGTAGCGACGCTGGGGCGAGATTTGAACTTGAGCGTGGTGGCAGAGGGAGTAGAAACTAAAGAACAGTTGGAGTGTTTGCGATCGCTCCACTGTCAAGAAATTCAGGGTCACTATTTTAGCCCTGCGCTTTCGGCTGGTGATGCTAGCAAACTATTGGTAAATTCTCTGTTGAGGAAGGTGAAAATTAGTCATTAGTCAGTAGTCATTGGTCATTAGTCATTAGTCATTGGTCGATCTAAAATGGGTTCGTAGTGCGGACTTCAGTCCGCTTTCATGGAGCGGACTGAAGTCCGCACTACGAACCTTTTTTTCTGACGATCGTCGTCCTCGAGCGCAAATCAGAGCATTGGTCATTAGCGCTTGAGGCGGTTGAAAAAGACGGCGGGTATTCTTAAACCTACGGAGATGGGTGGGTTTTGTTTGTATCGACGCGGTTTCAACCCCGCCCGTTCGAGTGCGATCGATCGCCCCGGCAGCTTAAAACTTAAAATAGTGTGCAGAATCACGGACTTGCGGCTAAAGACAGAGGAAAATATCGCTATTCCAACATAAGAGCCTGGTCTATGCAGCCAATTCGCACATTTAACGTTTCGCCCTCGCTACCGACAATTCTCGAACCCCTACGCAAACTTGCCTACAACTTGCACTGGGATTGGAACGTTGACACCAAAGACTTATTCCGCCGCCTCGATCGAGACCTGTGGGACTCCAGCAACCAAAACCCGGTGCTGATGCTGGGAACCATATCCCAAGAGCGACTGCAAGAAATGGCAGAAGACGACGGCTTCATTGCTCAAATGAAACGAGCCGCCCAGCAGTTAGACGACTATCTCAAAAATCGCGCCTGGTACCGCAAACAGCGCGGTACAGACAAGCAAGAATGCTACGCTTACTTTTCGATGGAATTCGGCTTAGTCAAAGCCCTACCCATCTATTCCGGCGGTTTGGGCGTGCTCGCGGGCGACCACCTCAAATCTGCTAGCGACTTGGGATTGCCCTTGGCTGGCGTGGGCTTGCTATACCAAGAAGGCTATTTTTCGCAGTATCTCAACGCCGACGGCTGGCAGCAAGAACGCTATCCGCTTAACGATTTCTACAATATGCCGCTGCACCTAGAACGCAATCCCGACGGTTCGGAATTGCGGATTGAGGTAGACTATCCGGGCCGTAAGGTGTACGCCCGGATTTGGCGGGTACAAGTGGGCACGGTTCCTCTGTACTTGATGGATACAAATATTGAACCTAACAGCCGCTACGACCAAGATATTACCGACCAATTGTACGGCGGAGACAAAACTCTGCGGATGCACCAAGAAATCATGCTGGGCATCGGTGGCGTGAAAATGCTCAAGGCTTTGGGCTTGACAGTCACGGCTTATCACATGAACGAAGGCCACGCGGCTTTCATGGCTTTGGAACGCATACGGATACTGATGGAGGAATATCACCTGAGTTTTGTGGAAGCGGAACAGGTGGTGGTTTCGAGCAGTATGTTTACGACTCACACGCCTGTGCCTGCTGGGTTTGACTTGTTTGAGCCGGATATGGTGATGCACTATCTCGGTCAGTATCCCAAGATGTTTGGTTTGTCGCAAGATGAGTTTCTGGGATTGGGCCGGGAGAATACTGGCGATTTGTCGGCACCTCTAAATATGGCAATTTTGGCAATTAAGATGTCGAGTTTTGTCAATGGGGTGGCGGCTTTGCACGGTGTGGTGTCGCGCCCGATGTTTGGCGGACTTTGGCCTGGTTTGCCGGTGGATGAGGTGCCGATTACTTCGATTACGAATGGGGTGCACGCTCGCAGTTGTGTGGCGAAGTCTACTCAGGAATTGTACGATCGATATCTTGGCCCGGAGTGGGAAATGACGGCGAAGGACGATCGCCTGTGGGACAGAATTTCGTCGATTCCTGATGAGGAATTGTGGCGGAATCACGAACGCTGTCGATCGGAGTTGGTGGTATTCGCGCGGGAGTGGCTGCAAAAGACTCTGCGTGAGCGCGGTGCGGCTCAAACCGAAATTGATCTCGCGCGCGAGGCTCTCAATCCGAAGGTGCTGACGATCGGGTTTGCGCGCCGTTTTGCTACTTACAAGCGGGCGACGCTGTTTTTGCGCGATGTCGATCGAATCATGCGGATCATGCGGGATCAAAATCGCCCCGTGCAGTTTGTGATTGCTGGGAAGGCTCACCCGATGGATATTCCGGGTAAGGAATTGATTCGGGATATCGTTCACTTCATCCGCGAGCACGACACGATGAGCTCGATGGTGTTTTTGCCGAACTACGACATTAACGTTGCTCGGATGATGGTGTCGGGCTGCGATGTGTGGCTGAATACGCCCCGCCGCCCACGGGAAGCTTCGGGTACTTCGGGGATGAAGGCTTCGATGAATGGTTTGCCAAATTTGAGCATTCTTGACGGTTGGTGGGATGAGGCGGATTATGTTCGCACCGGTTGGCCGATCGGACATGGGGAGTTTTACGAAGATACTAAGTATCAGGATGAGGTTGAGGCGAATGCTTTGTACGACTTGATGGAAAAGGAAGTTGTACCGCTGTTTTACAACCGGGATGCTGATGGCATTCCCCGGGGTTGGACGGCGAAAATGAAGGATTCTATTCGCTTGAATTGTCCTTTGTTCAATACTGCTCGGATGGTGAAGGATTACGCGCGGCGGGCTTATTTCCCGGTGAGCGATCGCTTCCACACGATGACTTCGGATGGGTGCGCTCCGGCTAAGGAGTTGTCTCAATGGAAGAAGCACGTCCTCGCGAAGTGGTACGACATTAAGATTGAGGCTGTTGATATTTCCCAGGATAAGGAAGTTAAGGTCAATCAGTCGATCGCTGTTAAATCTCGGATTAATCTGATGGGATTGACGCCTGCGGATGTGCAAGTCGAACTTTATCAAGGTTCGGTTGATGCTAACGGAAATATTGTCGGCGGCGTGCCGGTGGTGATGGAGTATTTGGGTGAGGATTCTCACAATGCTAGCCTTTATACGGCTGACATTACTTATACTTCTAGCGGTTTGCAAGGTTTGTCGCTGCGGGTTTTGCCGAAGCATGATAATCTCAGCAGTCCTTATGAAGTTGGGGTGATTCTCTGGGCTCATTAAGAAGGAAGAAGGAAGAAGGAAGAAGGAAGAAGGAAGAGGGAAGAGGGAAGAAGTGAGGTACATAGCAAAGGTAGGGACACGGCACTGCCCTGTCCCTACGGGGATTTATTGATCGCTTGATGTACTTCATAAAACTTGGAATCTGCTGTATCTCCCTTCTGGTATGACGATGTATCCGTTTGCGCGATCGCCCAATACGAGATTCCGCTCGATTCCCCAGTACCACCAGTGCGCGCCGATATAAGCGCACAGCAAGGCATCTAGCTGGTCTTCTAAAGCTTTGAGGGTGGCTGTGCTGGTGGGAATTTCGGGGAGTTTTGAACCGCTGATGAAGGCTGATGAACGCGGATTTTTATTAGCGACATTGGCGAGATTTAGAGATGGTTTGAGAGTCGGTAAAATATCGATAATATACTGGTAGAGCTTCATCAATTCTATTTGACGTTCTGCCAGTTTTCCTTTTTTATATTTGATTATTCGCTCTAATTGAAATAGATTAATTGTGGCTGGATGGGGATAGACTTCTATTTGATATCTGCCTAGTTTCTTAGCTTCAATAGTTGGTGCGTGGACAAATCCTCTGGCTTCTAAACTAAGGCCAAATTCGACTGTTTTTTGGGCGAAGGGGCGGGAAAGGTTGGCGGGATAGCAGCCTGCGTGGTAGCGCCCGAAGTGTTTGTGGGTGAGTTTGTCGGCCTCGCGCATTCCGGTTAGGTTGGCGATGATTGTGGGGGCGTCTACGGCGATAATTGCTGGTTCGGTTGGGGAGATTTGGGTGTCGAGCCAGGTGAGGATGTCGTTAAGTGATTGTTGGCGATCGCACTCGATGAATTGCAATCGATTGTTTTCCCAATTTAAGCAGCACAATCCGCTTGCTCCTGAACTCCAACCTAAATCGATGCCGATAAATTTCATAGTTAATCTGGCTCAACTTTTATCTTGTTTCTCATCTGATGGTGGGGACTGTTTTTGTATTTGTTTTTGACGTTCTCTGACTGCTTGTTCCAAAATGAATGCTGACAAGCCGCTGATTGAACGGCGTTCCTCATTTGCCCACTCTTGAAGTAGGTCATAGATTCCTTCTCCTATGGAGGTTGATATGCGTTTAGCCATTAGAGGTTAATTGTTTCTTATTTAAGCCGATCGTTATTGTCCAGTATTTCAGACAAGTTTGTCGAATATGCTGCATATTGTTGCAATATGCAGCATTATGCGCTATATTCTTAGAGAATCAAAAGCCAGCGCTGAACTTTCGTCGGGCCCGCGCTGGCTTCTGGTTCCCCAAATACAAGGAGACAATCCAATCCAAATAAAAGGAGACAATTACTATGGTAAAGCCTGTGAGCGACGGGAAGGAATATAACCGCGGCTATCAGCAAGCTTTAGATGATTTTGGCATTACGCAACTGCTATCGGGTATCCGCAGCTACTCGGATGACGATTTTGATGCTACGGGCGCGCGCATGACTGGGCCAGAGCTCGAAAGCTTTGCAGTGTTTCTGATTTTGCGCGTCGGGGCGAATCTGAACGGAAGCGCCATCGCCCGTTATCTCAACACTCTCAGAAAAGCCAATTCTCCGGTAATTGCCGATCGCGCGATCGAACTTAACTCAAATCCGCGATCGAAAACACCTGAAAAGTCAAAGGAGGGCGATCGGACTTCTTGGGCGATCGTCCGAATTTTACCGAATGCTGAGCACTACATAATTGCGCGTTTTGTGAATCGTCAAGATGCGGACGATCGGCGGAGGGCTTTGTGTCGGTTTATTCCGGGGGGTGTGTTTGAGGTTGTGTGGGTGCGATCGGGCTTAATCAATAAACACAAATGACGGTGACAATTGTAGCGACTCCGTATTAAGTCCGTCGGGGGTTAAAACCCTTGCCGGACTGTTGCAACAAATGTAAAATATCAGTGGCACTACAATTAAAATCCATACTTTCTTTACTAAAACCGATGGAAACCATCAATCTTAAAGAAGAAGTCCGCAATTTAATCGATAAATTACCTGAAAACTTTACCTGGCCTGACCTAATATCGGCAGTTTATCTCAGGCAAGCGATGAAATCCGAACCTATCCAAGTTAAAGGCATAAAACAAGGTAAAAACATCCAAGTGTCAGAAAATATTAACATTCCTGACGGCTCCCTAGTTCTGATTGAAGTCCGGGAAGTTTTGCCAATCAACAACGAGGAGAAGTGGAAAAGGATGAAAGAGTTTTTAGTGTCTTTGTCAGATGAAGACAGAGAGGAATGGCGAAAAATTGCAGAATTTCTAGAGGGCGATCGCGCAACTAATAGAGAATCACCAAAACCATTCCCTCCGCCACCAAAACCTGCGCCTCCGCCACCAAAGGCTCCACCGATGCCTCCTAAAAAGCGCCGCGCGCCGCTGTTTGGGAGCGATCGAGAGGTGATTACCATATCTGATAACTTTGATGAACCCTTAGAAGATTTTCAGGATTATATGTAATGAGAATTCTGTTAGATACTCATACCTTAATTTGGTTTTTTGCTGGCGATTCTAAAATCAGTTCTGTTGCACGTATTTTAATTGAGGATGAAGATAATAATAAACTGGTCAGTATAGCAAGTATTTGGGAGATGGCAATTAAAGAAAGTAAACGTAATCTGAATTTGAGTTTGCCTTTTCAGGATTATATCGGGCAAAAACTCAGTTTGGAAGACTTTAATCTCCTGAATATTAATTTAGACCATCTGAATGCGATCGTGACCATGCCTTTTCATCATAAAGATCCGTTCGATCGCTTGCTCATTGCACAATCAATGGTGGAAGGGATACCGATATTAAGTAAAGATTCTGCGTTTGATGCCTATTCTATTGATCGAATTTGGTGAATTATAAAAAAGATGAAACGAATTATTAGCAGTGTTTTGGTTTTGGGTGTGTGTCTGACTCCTCTGACTATGCCGGTGATGATGCAACCGAGTTGGGCGCAAAGTCAAGATTCAGAGGTTGAAAGATTCAAGCAACTCATAGAGCAAGCAGAGCAACAGCAAGAGCAAGGACAACCACGACAGGCAATAGAAACATGGCAGCAGATTCTAGTCATCGTACAACAATTTAAAGCTAGAAAAGGTGAAGCTATAGCACTCAGTTATATTGCTTTGAACTACAACAGCATTGCCCAACCACAAGAAGCTTTGAAATACTACAATCAAGCTTTACCAATTACGCGGAAAGTGGGAGATCGCGCGGGGGAAGTTGCTACTTTGAGTAATATTGAGGCAGTAAACAACAGAAGTCAACCGCTAAGCAGAATAAATATCCCGCCAATTCCCAAATGAACAAAGTTATTTTCCTGGTGTATTGCAGGCAATTAATAACCACTTCAGGAGGTAATCATCGAATGGAAAGAATAGAGCAGTACCGCCAATTTATCCGCCAGTTGCTAACAACTCATGCCACAGTCGATCAAAATTTAGATTCGGATGTTGAATGTCAGTTGGTGTTCGATACAGAACAAGACCATTACCAAATTTTAGATGTGGGCTGGGAGGAATACAAACGGATTTATAACTGTTTCATTCACTTAGATATTAAGGATGGTAACAGTTGACAGTTGACAGTTGACAGTTGACAGTTGACAATGAAGTTTTTAGGCAGGGGATTTAAGCCCCTGCCTAAAAAAAATCCACCTAAAGGTGGGGGCTTAAATCCCCTGTGCTTTCGGTAAAATTTGGATTCAACGCAACATGACAGAAGCTGATCTCGGACAAGAATTAGTCGATATGGGAGTACCAAAAGAGGACATTGTTCTAGGACTGCATCCACCTTACAAGCGTCCGTATACTGGTTATGGAGTTGCTTAGAAAAACCTGGATCAAACCCTTAGTCCGGCAGGGGTTTAAACCCCTGGCGGTCTTTCGGGTGAAGCTGATACTAATGTGCCCCTACAAGCGCCCACAATGCCAATCCGCCGCCCCTTCCCCTCGCCGCAATTATCCCATCTTCTACCAGGAAATAAGCAAAAAATGCCTGCTTCCCCACACTCAAACTAAAAAATTCTGCCTCCCGCGCTTCTCCGCCGCGAATAAATCCTTGATATACAGTTTTTCCCAACAACTTCACCGTAATTCTGGTAAAATCAAAAGCTAAAATATTCTTATTTACCAAAAACTTAGTCGGCCCGGAAAGAGTTAGTTCTATCGCCCCAACTCGCACCGAATTCTCTACTTTGCCCGTTTCTCCAAGCGTTTCCCCATCCGCAACAGGTTCTACCGAGTAAGCAATTTGGATTTTTGCCACCCACTCAGGAATGTAACGTCCCGCACCTAACACAATTCCTGCTTTTTGTCGAGTCTTTTTTGTGCCGGTGATAAAGCACAGGCGCCAATTGCCGGTTAATTGCTCGAAAGAATAGCTGATTTTATTTTTTTTTGCGTTTTTTTCCGCTTCTAGGAGGGCGGCGACTACGGCGGCGGGAGATGGTTTGGAATTTGATTTAGTGGCTTGTTCGAGAACAGATATGTTTTCCATTTAACTAATAATAACAGGAATTTACTAGGCTTAATCTAAGATATTTAGCAACAGGCAAGATGCCTGTTCCACAAGAAAGAGAGAGATTGATTGTGAGGCCAGCAAGATGCCAGCCTCTGCTATGTATTTTCAAATCTGGTTTCAAAACTTTGATAATATTGGTTAAATTACGACCAATATCTGTCAGTATAGAAATACATACTTCGATCGATCGCAAAGAGGCCACCGTGCAACCCGTAGACTTTACAACTTTAACCGCCACTTGCAGCGAACTGCGAACCAAATGGCTGCCAGCGCGCTTAGAACAAGTCTACCAGCGCGATCGATTTACCGTGTCCCTGGCCCTCCGCACCATGAATCAACGCGGCTGGATAGACATTTCATCCCATCCAGCAGCCGCCCGCATCTGCGTCGGCGACTCCCCGCCCCGAATTCCCGACACCTTCACCTTCAGCGAACAACTGCGCCACCAACTCAGCGGTTTAGCCCTAGTTTCCATCGCCCCCGTCTCCCCTTGGGAAAGAGTCATTGACTTGCAATTCGCCAAACGTCCCGGCGAACCAGCCCTCTGGCACCTCTACGCCGAAATCATGGGCAAATACAGCAACGTCATCCTCACCGCCCAAGACAATCTGGTTGTCACCTGCGCCCACCAAGTCAGCGCCAAACAGTCCAGCGTCCGCCCCATCCAAACCGGGCAACCCTACGAATTGCCCCCGTCTTTGACCGATACAGTGCCGAGTCTTAGCGAATCTCTCGATCGCTGGCAAGAACGAATTAGCCTGGTTCCTGGGCAATTAAAGACCAATCTGTTGAAGAATTACCGAGGGTTGAGTAAGGTCTTAGTTGTGTCCATGATTCGATCGGCAAATCTAGACCCCGAACAATCCACCGACAGCCTCAATCCCCACCAATGGCAGCAACTATTTCAGCGCTGGCTATACTGGCTGCAATGCCTAGAAAACTCCAAATTCCAAGCCAGTTTTACCCCCGAAGGCTACAGCGTCATCGACTGGCCAAAACCCGAAGAAACAGAAACAAATCCCGAAAACGAATCTAACTCCCCTCTTCCTTCTTCCTTCTCTTCCGTCCAAGAAATACTCAACAGTTACTACACCGGTGAAATCAACCAACAAGTATTCGCGCAACTGCGACATCAGCTTACCCAAAAACTTAACAACGTCCTCGCAAAACTGCGCCTCAAAGCCAACACATTTAAAGAACGATTGCAGCAATCCGCAGGCGCAGACACCCACAAATCCCAAGCCGACTTGCTGATGGCAAACTTGCAACATTGGGAACCCGGAATGAAATCAATTTCTCTCCCCGACTTTGAAACTGAAAAACCAGTAATCATTCCGCTAAACGTGGAAAAAAACGCCGTTCAAAACGCTCAAGCAATCTACAAAAAACACCAAAAACTGAAAAGAGCTCGCATTGCAGTAGAACCTTTGTTAGCCGCCGTACAGGAAGAAATAGACTATTTAGAACAAGTCGAAGCTGCACTTTCGGTATTGGAAACCTACCGCAACACCCAAGATTTGCAAACCCTCGCCGAAATCCGTGAAGAACTGATCCAGCAAAAATATCTAGTTGTACCAGATTACCGTAGCAGTGACAAAAATGCTGCGATCGAATTTCACCGCTACCAAACCCCCAGCGGCTTTGAATTATTAATCGGGCGCAACAACCGCCAAAACGACCAACTCACTTTTCGTACCGCCACCGACTACGACTTGTGGTTCCACACCCTAGAGATTCCCGGAAGTCACGCCTTGCTGCGTCTGACACCCGGTAATGTCGCCCAAGAAACCGATTTGCAATTTGCGGCGGACATGACTGCATACTACAGTCGCGCCCGCCACAGCGAACAAGTCCCGGTGGTTTATACAGAACCGAAATATGTCTACAAGCCGAAAGGTGCGAAACCTGGTATGGTTGTCTACAAGCAAGAACGGATTGTCTGGGGTAGACCGCAGCAAGCCCCGGCGTGATATGAACTAGGTTCGTAGTGAGGACTTCAGTCCGCATCAGGCTTGTAGTGAGGACTTCAGTCCGCATCCAATAAGAGAGGACTGAAGTCCTCACTACAAACCCAAAAATCCGTCTCCTATGTAAAGTTTTATTACAAAAAAATAAATTTTATTGCAAAAGTACCACTTAAGACAGATGATATCTCTCTTAGAACCCGCTGCAAAGAAACGTGCAACTTGGGTTTCCTCACTGTGAGAAAAACACTGTGAGAACAACAAACAACGGATTTAACTATTTGTACAGACCAGCTTTTACTAAAGCTGGTCGTTTCTGTTTAAACAAAATAGACTTTAATTGCTTTTGTTCGCTGGCTCTTCTTGAAAGGCATCTGCGTTGCATCTACGTTGCATCCGGGGTTTCCCTATCAATCAAAGATTTATACAATAAGTCGAATGCGCTCTTAAGCTGTTCTACATTTAAATTTTATTTCAAAAAAAAATCAAACTATTGTGGGGTGGGCTTCTAAGCTGTTCTACATTTAAATTGTGTATCAAAAATCAATAAAACTCTTGTGGGAAGTTGCTCTGAGCAGCGTCCCAAATTTCCAATTTAAATGCGCAACAGCTTAGCCCGCCCCGAATATACAACTCCTAGAAAGTAAACGTCGTTCTGATCACCCCAATCACCAAATCAGAATTATCATTATTGTGATCCGGAGCAGTCAGCCAAATCACACCAGGAGTGACCGAGATATTGTCGCTCAACTTAAACTGATAGAAACCTTCAATGTGCAACGAAGTATCCTTATCTTCCGGCAAAGTCCGATTAGTAGAACTCGTCACCCGAGGCTCCATACCTACCAGAATTCCCGCCACATTTCCTTCTTTCAACAAATCAGGAAAAGCCAAAGTAGCCGCCCAGTTCCAGATTTTTTGGTCTCCCCGCTGCACAGAACCAGTAGGAGTACCCAAGTTCGATAAAATGCGCTGGTTGGTGTAACCAGCCCAACCGCCAAGAGCAATTCGGCGACCCAATTTCAACGAAGCTTGCGCGCCGTAAGAATTGCTAGAAACCGGCAGATTGCTATCGCTGTCGATTCCGAAGGAACCGAGACGCGCCGGGAAATTAGAAGCATTGCTCCCTGTACCGGTCACGAAATTGTAGGAATTAACGTAAGTTAAACCTATAGCAAAGCTGTCGCTGGGTTTGAAAGTCAACTGAGCCAAACCGCCGTAAGAACCGTTGAACAAACCGTTACCCCGCGTCGGGCTCGCGGCGTTGC
>PVWI01000517.1 GCA_003003725.1 filamentous cyanobacterium Phorm 6
GGGGAGAATGGGGGAGAGGGAGAAGGAGAGAGTGAGCCATACTGATTACTGATTACCGATTACCAATTACCGATTACCGATTAGACATCGCAAGAATTGCCAGTTTTGAACAGGCTTTCGGGCCTCTTCCACAAGAAATATGGTCGATGTCTATTAGCAATTATGGCTTTAAGTCGATTACTATCAATTTGAGTTATCAAGTGATTTTGAGAGTATGAGCGAACAAGCTAGCGAGCTAATTAAGCAGGGAATTTCACAATATCAGGCGCATCAGTTTGAGGCGGCGCTTGATTCTTGGCAGGAAGCGCTGGCGCTGTATCGCTCAACGGACGATAAGCGTCGATCGGGCGCGGCACTCGGTAATATGGGCGTGGCTTACGAGGCGCTCTTGAATTACGATCGCGCGATCGACTGTTATCAGCAGCATTTGGTGTTAGCGCGGGAAATTGGCGATCGCCGGGGCGAGGCGAATGCTTTGGGAAATCTGGGCAATGCTTGCTGTGCTCGCTCAGATTTTTCTGGTGCTATTGATTACCAGAAACAGCGTTTGGCGATCGCGCGGGAAACGGAGGATGCTCGCGGGGAGTTGGAAGCTTTGGAAAATTGGGCGCTGGCTTGTGATGCTAATGGCGATTTACCTGGTGCGATCGAGTGTTATCAGCAGCAGTTGTCGATCGCGCGCGCGCATCAGGACGATCGCATTGAGCGCAGTGCTCTCAAGAGTTTGAAACTCGCTTACAAGTATTTAGCAAATTACGAGAAGGCCGACGAGTACCGACAGCAGCAATTGGCGATCGTCCGAAAACTATTTTTAACCGATAAAAATAATAATTTTCTACAACTTGCAGAAACAGTTGGTTTGAATCTTACCGACGATTTTGCCGGAGCAGATTTAAGCGGTTTTGACTTGCACTACGCCGATTTTAACGGCGCGGATTTGCGCGAAACCAACCTCCGAGGCGTAGATTTAACCTTGGCGGATCTCAGCGGTGCTTTGCTGAGCGCTGCTATTTTAATTGATGCTAATTTGTGCAATGCTAATTTGCGGGATGCTGAACTCAGCAGTGCCAATTTGAGCGGTGCAGATTTGCGGACAAAATTGCCTCGGGCCAATTTAAGCGGTGCAAATTTAAGCGGCGCAAATTTGAGCAGTGCTTATTTACCTAATGCGATTTTAGTAAATGCAAATTTGACAAACGCCAATTTACAAAATTCTGATTTGAGCGCTGTTGATTTGAGCGGTGCAAATTTAAATGGTGCTGATTTGAGCCGCGCTGATTTAAAAAATGCCGTAGTGCAAAATACGAATTTTGCTGGTTGTTTGGGGATTTCGGAAGGGGTCAAAGTTGAGTTGACGACGCGAGGCGGAATTTTCGAGTAAAATGGGAATGTTGGTAATTGTAGAGGGTAACAAAAGCTATGACTGCTGCAACTGCAAAACGATTCTCGATCGCCGAATACCACCGTTTGGCAGAAATGGGTTTTTTTGAGTCCGATGACCGATTTGAATTGATTCGCGGAGAAATTATCAAAATGGCTGCTAAAGGTACGTTTCACTCGGTTTGTAACTCCCGGCTGTTTGGAAAATTGTATTCCCTGCTAGAAGACAGAGCGATTGTGCGCGGTCAGGAACCGATTATCTTGTCTGATGATAGCGAACCAGAGCCTGATGTTGCGATCGCCCGCAATCGCTCTGATGATTATGTATCTTCTCACCCTCTAGCTGCTGATATTTTGTTGGTAATTGAGGTTTCTGATTCTACCTTGAAATATGACAGGAAAATCAAATTATCTCTCTATGCTGAATCGGGAATTCCCGATTATTGGATATTTAATTTGGTAGATATTCAACTGGAAATGCACAGCGAACCTTATCAGAAACAAACAGGTGGTTTCGATTATCGAGTCAAACGAGTGGTTTTGTCGAATGAGGTTGTGGTAATTCCAGGTTTTCCAGAGTTGTCTCTGGATTTGTCTTCCGTATTTCCAGCCTAGACTTCCTGCGATAATCTAATGCACTCATTGTGATGGCTACGGTTTGCGCTTACGAACTCTTCACCACAGCTCATCTTGTAGGGTGCGTCAATCGATTTTAGATTTTAGATTTTAGATTTTAGATTGACCCCACGGATAAATGCGGGGGCTTGAGGATTTTAGA
>PVWI01000166.1 GCA_003003725.1 filamentous cyanobacterium Phorm 6
GGTTAAGTATTCTGTATTTGAAGATGGAAAACTGCCAGATATAGCCTTTATCAAAAATGTGAGGTACAGGTTTAGATACTTCGGCTTTATTCAGTACAAGTTTTAGATTATTCGACTTCGCGGAGGTTGACAAATCTTTTGACAATCTGCAAACATTCAAACAGCAACTAAATATTTGACATAAACATCTAAAATTTGGCCTCAAGCTTTCATGCACTGGACTTTTGAAAAAAAAACGGATATTCCGATCGCCCCGCACATCCATAAAGCTAGACTAATCTAAGTTTTACCATAAAAATTTCTCCCCCTTCATGAACATCGCCTATCTAATCAACCAATACCCCAAAGTCAGCCACAGCTTCGTCCGCAGAGAACTCCTAGCCGTCGAAACTTGCGGCATCAAAGTCGGGCGTTACTCCATCAGATCCTGCGAATCAGAACTCGTAGACGGCGCAGACAAACAAGAGCAAGAACTGACCAAAGTCATCCTAGGACTTGGCGTACAGGGCTTAGCGTGGGGTTTGCTTCGCGTTGCCGCAACTAGACCAATTCGATTCCTCCAAGCTGTGCAGTTAATGTTCAAAGTTGGCTGGCACTCGGAACGGGGAATTTTGCTGCATCTAGCTTATTTAGCAGAAGCTTGCATTCTTTTAAATTGGTTTGCAGAAGCGGGTACAACCCACGTTCACGCTCACTTCGGTACAAATTCCACAACTGTTGCAATGTTATGTCGCGTCCTTGGCGGCCCGACTTACAGTTTCACCGTTCACGGCCCCGAAGAATTTGATAAAGCTACACTTCTTTCCTTAGACGAAAAAATTAAACGATCGACCTTTGTAGCAGCCGTTAGTTCCTTCGGTAAAAGTCAGCTTTTTCGGTGGTGCGATCGCACTTATTGGTCAAAAATCCACGTCATACACTGCGGAGTTGATGCAGCATTTTTAGTTCACCCGCACGTCCCCATACCCGCAGCACCCCGCCTAGTTTGTGTCGGCAGACTCAGCGAACAAAAAGGTCATTTGTTACTGTTAGAAGCCGCCAGCAAGCTAGCAGTTCAAGGCTTAGAGTTTAAATTGGTATTTGTTGGAGACGGGCCGCTGCGGGCTGAAATTGAACAGCAGATTGCACAACTCAATCTGCAAAACTATATAGAAATTACCGGCTGGGCCAGTGGCGATCGAGTTCAGCAAGAAATTTTAGCTTCCCGCGCAATGGTATTGCCAAGTTTTGCCGAAGGTTTACCCGTCGTAATTATGGAAGCCCTCGCCCTCAATCGGCCCGTAATTAGCACTTATGTTGCTGGTATCCCGGAGCTCGTAGAACCCGGTGTTTGCGGTTGGTTAGTTCCTCCCGGTTCCGTAGAAGCATTAGCTGTGGCGATGCGCGCGGCATTGGAAGCACCTTTGGAACAGCTAGAAGAAATGGGGAAAGCAGGAGCCCAAAGAGTTGCTCAACAACATAATGTCGATTTAGAAGCTAAAAAATTAGTTGCACTATTTGAGAGTGCTATTGAGTGATTTAAAAAGGTAATTCGGACACGGCAATGCCGTTTCCCTACTCCAAAAGAATCAATCTTTCTCCCGATAAAACAAGCAACTCAGGACACGGCAATGCCGTTTCCCTACTCCAAAAGAATCACGAACTCCACTCGGATGTCACCATCGCCTGATTAATTGTAGGGACACGGAATTGCCGTGTCCTCACTGTAGATAATATTAATCCCAATGCTTTTTAAGGAATAGGAACTGAGCGCAATAATCGATCGACAATCGTCTTAGCCCTTCTTCCCCCCGCCGGAATCAAACGGTGAGAAAGTACGTGCGGGGCCAAATATTTCAGATCGTCAGGAGTCGCATAATCCCGGCCATCCATAAATGCCAACGCCTGGGAAGCCCGGTACAAAGCCACTGCACCCCGGGGACTGACGCCCAGAGTAATTTCTTCATCCTCCCTGGTCGATCGCACCAAATCAACAATATACTGCTTCAAAGACCCTTCCAGCTTCACAGCAGCGCACAAACGGCGCAACTCCTGCACTTCTGACAAAGAAATACAAGGCTGCAAATCTTCAATTGTAAAAGTATCAGAAAGCCGTTCCAACATTTGCAACTCTTCCAGTGCAGCCGGATAGCCCAAAGTTAAAGACAAAGTAAACCGATCCATCTGCGCTTCTGGTAGCGGAAAAGTGCCTTGATATTCGATCGGGTTCTGAGTCGCAATCACAAAAAACGGCGCGGGAACAGTCCGAGAAACTCCGTCTACCGTCACCTGCTTTTCTTCCATCACCTCCAGCAAAGCCGACTGAGTACGCGGCGTCGCCCGATTTATTTCGTCCGCCAGCAACACATTCGCAAAAACTGGGCCCGGCAAAAACTCAAACTTCCCGCTGCTGGGATTCCAAATATTAGTGCCGGTGATATCTGTTGGTAACAAATCGGGAGTGCACTGAATCCGCTGAAACTTCCCATCGATCGATCGCGCTAAAGACTTAGCAAGCAGCGTCTTTCCCACACCAGGAACATCTTCCAACAGTGCGTGTCCCCCCGAAAGCACCGCTACGATTACCAAGCGAATAGCATCCGCTTTGCCAACAATGGTCTTGCCTAGATTTTGCTTGAGCCGTTCAATGTGTTCTCTCATATCCCTGATTTTTAATTGTAAAATGCGATATAACTTTAGCTCCCGGACTTCTTTGAAAAGTCAAGAATATGGGTATTTTGTGTTTTTAGGTTGGCTTACTTAACACCTTTCTAGCAACATCACAGTCTGCCTGAATTTGAGTTTTCAGAGCATCCAGAGAAGCGAACTTTTGTTCGGGTCGCAAATACTCTACCAAACTCGCGCTCAAGGTTTGACCGTACAAATCCCCAGACCAATCTAACAAATGAATTTCGATCGTCGGTTGCTGGCCGTCTACCGTCGGGCGACAGCCAACATTCATTACCCCACTTAGAATAGATAAATCTGATGCTTTGCGACCGATGAGAGATTGAGGATTTTTCCAGTCATAGGAAAAACTTGGATCTTTGATTTCTACGGCTTGATTTTTTATCAATACTTGCACTGCGTACACGCCAAAACGTGGCAAAAACTTTTCTGGGGGTAATTCGATATTAGCGGTGGGAAATCCGATCGTCCTACCCAACCGTTGTCCCCCAACCACAGTCCCCACTAAACTGTAAGGTCTTCCCAGCAACTGATGCGCTTTTCTGAGGTCGCCGGATGCTAGAGCTTCGCGGATTGCAGAACTGCTGATCCGATCGCCCTCACCGCAACTGTATAGGGGTGCAAGAGTCACATCAATGCCGTAGCTAGAGGCAATAGACTGCAAATCCACAGCCGTCCCAGCGCGTCCCCGTCCGAACCGAAAATCTAGCCCAACGCTAATTCGACTCGCTTGCAGTTGCCGCACCAGAATTTCCTCGACAAACTCAGCAGCAGTCAAAGCCGCCAGTTCTCGATCGAACGGCAGCAGCACTAATTGCTCGACGCCCATTGCTGCGAGCAATTCTACCTTTTCTGCCAGAGGCGTCAGCAGTTTTTTGGGTTGACCTGTAAAAAATTCTTGCGGGTGCGGATCGAATGTCACCACAGTGCTGTAAGGTCGATCGTCCGCATCAGAAGTAAGACCAGAGAGGCTGTTGCTCGCCGAATCGTTGTTGCAAGTTGCCGGATGTTTGCTTTCGGAATTTTGATCTTTGCCAGGGTTTGAGCGCAGGCTTTGCCCCGAGGCAGAAACCGTTGCAGAATTTGGCTCAAAGGTCGATCGATTTAAAATTGGCTGCACGACTTGTCGATGCCCTAGGTGTAAACCATCAAAGTTTCCCAAGGCAACAGAAGTTGGAGTCAGAGCAGCGTTACAAGAAGAAGTTACCCACACGCTTAAGATTTTGACATACGAAAGCCAGATTGCGATCGCCCGTCGATTTGAGATTTTAGAATTGACTTCACAACAGATAGAGCTGAGAACTCGAACATCGATCTCAACTTTTTTATTTTCCACTCCTGGCGCCAGGGCTTGTATCCGTATTTGAGTAAGGTCAGCCCTCACTTAAATTTTAGATTTGGAACCTCAAGATTTGCCAACCATCTGGCCATCTCAAATCCATCACACAGAAACTTTAGGAGCTTGCACCGACGCTTCAGAGACATCGGTGTTAGGAGGTAGCAACTGCAATGACAAACCTTCCCGCGCCATCAAACTGTTCGGGAACCTTTGAGCCACTTGCTCTCCCACCTTGTCTAAAAACTCATCATTGTGCAGCGGATCATGGTGAAAAATCACCAACTTTTTGACATTAGCCGCCTGAGCCACCTTCACCGCTTCCTGCCAAGTCGAATGTCCCCAACCGACTCTGCTGTTCTTCTCCGAGTAATACTCCTCATCGGTGTAAGTAGCGTCGTAGATCAGCACGTCAGCATCCCGAGCCAAAGACAGCACATTTTCGTCCAAGCGATCGGGAAAATGTTCAGTATCAGTCACGTAAGCAGCCGAATACCCGCGCCAGTTCACGCGGTAGCCTACAGCTTCCCCAGGATGATTCAACAAAGCAGTTTCGACCTTAATCTCTCCGATTTCCAGCGGTTCGCCCACTTCAATATCGTTAAATTTCAGGTCTGCCCCCATAATTTGCAGGGGTACCGGAAAATTGGGGTGCAGCATCTGGTCGTTGAGCCGCTGCTGGATAGTCGCCTTATTAGGAGGAGGAGCAACTGCGCCGTAGATGTGAAAACAATTGCCCTTGACAAAAGCTGGGATAAAAAATGGGAATCCCTGAATGTGATCCCAGTGAGAGTGAGTAAAAAACATATGAGCTTCTACGGGCATCTGCGACAGGAGAGTTTGTCCCAAAACCCGCAATCCCGTACCGCCATCAAAAATTAGGCGACTGTCACCCACTCGCATTTCTATACAGGGCGTGTTGCCCCCGTAACGTACTGTTTCAGCCCCGGGAGAGGCTATGCTACCTCTAACGCCCCAGAAGTGAACCGTGAATTGGTTTTGCATACTAGACATGGGTTTTACTGCAAGATTGTTTCGGCGAGCGTAAGGTGTTTATATATTGTTGACATCCTCCCCTGCCTGAAGGCGTGGGGATTCCCAAACCTCAAGATTTGAATTTCTGCTGTCACAAGCAACTGCCTCTACCCACAAGGAGTTTTATGGTCTTATGTTCGCTCTCGCGCACTAACCCCGCTAGTTAAGCGGTTTTTATGTGTCGAAAACCCCAAAAGAAATGCTTATTTACTGTGCATGATTCTAGGGATGTTTACCATTGCCCCGTCCTCTTTTCCCGGTATACCGATTTTTCTGCCCCGTTGCGATTGTTCGCAAACTTGGGAGACGCGGGTTTATGTCTCCATCGTCGCGGGTGGGTCGTTGACCACTAAAATTGTATCAAATATAAAGCCGTCCTACAAGGACGGGGTTTCCACCCACATTTTCCGATGAGGGCTTGAGGATAAAACCTAAGCTCTTTGAGGATCGAGTTCCTCACTTGTTGGAAGTACCAAGAGTCTCCGCTCTATAGGATCTACCCAAAGTTACCCAGTTCTTTACAGATATGGACTTTAGAACCTAAATCAGGAGACCGCTACGCGAGTGCCGTCCCTACAATTAATCACGGTAGGGACAAAGGCACTCGCCGTCTCCTCGCTTATTATTCCAGTACAACCGGAATTGATATCAAGCTGTACAGACAGCCTCATCCGATCATCTTGGTGTCGCCTTCTAGTCCAGTCTGTCAGCAAAAAGCTAAATTTTGACCTATGACAACCGCCAAGGCGCTTTGGTGATTGAGCGGAGCGTCGCCCGCTCGAAATGTCCAGAACGACTGAGTTTACAGCACTTCCGGCTGCTATGAGGTACGCAAACAGATACGAGTAAAACTGTACTTCATAATAGCCGGAAGTGCTGTATCCGCCGAAGGGCCGTGACCGTCCGTGTCCTAACCACCTTGGCGACTGCTATAGCGGTTCTCAAGCGTGGTAAGGTATGCCATACCCCATACCCCGGATAGTACCTCATGTTTCTGAGAAAGGCTATAAATTGCTCTATTTTTGGTAATGCTTTTTCAATATTCGGCGTCGTTGCGTTTTTAGCACTGGTTTAAATTTCGGGTATCATAGAGTCTAAGACTCTTGTTTATTGAAAATCTAAATCAGTGCTAAAAAGGGCTGAATAATTGAAAATTATTCCTCACAAAAGTTAGTATGAATCAATTTAAAAAAACTACAACAAAGCCCAATAGATCGCCAATCAAAGTGTCCGTTAGCGAAGCCCTCGAAGAGGATCGCACTTTGCAACTGAGTCAGCTACCCGAGCGCAAGCTGTCTGAGGATATGACTGATGCACCAGAAGATAGACAACTCAGTCACCATCGCGCGCCAGGGACTCCCGAAACAAGGCGCCGGATAGTAGATGGTAACAGCGATCGGGCCCGATCGCCTGTAGCTTCTACCGCCTTGCTCAAGTGGTTGCTAGATCGTTTGACTCGATCGAAAGGTTGGCTGGCCGTTGTGACTCTGGTAGGAGTTTGGGGATGGTGGAACAGTCAGTTACTGTTTTCGACAGGGCTGGGGATAACAGCGATGATGCTGGTTTACCGAGGGCAGTCGCGTCCCGGGCAATTGCTGCGAGAGCAAATCGAGCAATTTTGGGATGGGCCGAACCGCCGATTTGTTTTAGCGGTGGGCAGTGGCGGCATGATCACCTTGGGCACTTACATGAGTTTGGCGATGTGGGCGGACTCAGAGAGCCACTGGATGGCTGTGAGCGCAATTTTGCAGAATTTTGGTACGATCGCGATTGTAGGACTGTTGCTGCGACAAGCATTAAATCTCGGGGTCTCACAAAATGAAGCAGTGCTCGATCGCCTCCTATCAGATTTGACTGATGCAGACCCCGTGAAGCGTTTGATTGCAGTGCGACAAATGACCGATTTGGTGAATAACGGTGGGTTTGGGGCTTTTCGTTCTGTCAAAAGTTCGTTCGCGTTAGCGAAGCGATCCGAAGGAAAGCCCTCGCAGAGGATCGCCCGAAACCGCGCTGCCGAGTGCTTTCGTCTGATGCTGAGTCAGGAACCCGAAGCTTTAGTCCGAAATGCCCTTCTTGAAGGTTTGCAGACTTGGGACAATACTTATGGCATTACCTTAAAATCCAAAAATAAAGTCATCGACTATTAGCTGACCGTCAAAAGCATAAAAAGTAATTCGATGAATATTCGGAGCTTTTACACGCAGGGGAGCACTAGGGGCGATCGAAGAATTAGACCCTGCCAGATTGGGCGCGGGCATTTCATCTTGAACAATTGGGTTCCCGTCGATGTCGCAAGCAGATAAAACAGTTCGTCGCGAACTGGTGACAAGTCCTGACACGCTGCGGACGGGATACTTGAAACTTACTTCTATCAGTCCGCTTTTTGGAGCTCCCATTAACACTGTTGCCCCAGAACCCGTGAAAAATGCTGGATTTGAAGGTTGGATGGCGACGGTATTGGCAAAAGTTAGGCCCCAATGTGCAAACTGGTTTTGTACTACTTCAAAGCATTTCAAGTCTTCTAAAGCTAGGCGGACGATCGCCGGTACGGTAGCGCCCGATCGCATATCTAACCCGGAGCCCGATCGTTCGGGAGTGGCGACTAAAGACTTTTTACCGTTCAAATCCATGCCTCGATAAGCAGTATCAAATTCTGCAAACCCATCCGATTGAAGACTTTTTGCGTCAACCATAAAACCTTCTCGATCCCGTTTTCTGAGCAGTTGCATTTTTAGTAGAGCTCCCTGCGATTAGTTGTTTTTTGTGTTTGGGAATTTATAACGGCCTTTTCCAGAGAAATGGGCAAACCGGAGATCGGAAACCAAAAACCGATCGCCCACCCTTCAACAGAGACTTTCGACATCAAAACCCACTGCTCCGCAAAATCCGCAAAAAAATATGATGATTAATTATTCATGAGTGGCTGACAGCGGTAAACTTGCCGCTGGCCTGAAAGCGAGATCTAATAGTCCTGCTTTCCGATCGCCTGTTTTCCTCCGAGGCGAACAGACTCTCGACTATCTTGAGGGGTCTCACCCATCATTTGATATTATCTTGGATCTGCGGTAGTTTGCAAAGGTGATGATAACTACACAGCCGAACTGCCCAAATCGCAAAACTTAGGAACAGTCGGTAGTTTCAGACTATATCTGTACTAAAATAGATTTAAATCATTACTCAATCTTTACAAAAACTCCGATCGCGAGTGCAACTTTTTTTTAACAAAGACAATCTCGGCGGACGAACATCTAAAATCTAATAGCGATTGAGGTTTATTTATGCTTGTGCCCCTCGGCTTCGGTCAGCGATCGATAGTTACGTCTCTCGGCAGAATGGTCTACTACACTGCTGAAAAAACGCCTTGGATCGGGTTGCCGACCTCAGATTCGGAAAATAAACCGAGTTTGGTATTTTTTCACGGTTTTGGGGGCGGGTCGAGTGCCTATGAATGGTCAAAAGTTTATCCAGCTTTTGCGGCAGAATATCGAACTTTAGCACCTGATTTAATTGGTTGGGGGCGATCGGAACATCCGCCCAGAGATTATCAGGTTGATGATTACATCACAACTTTGATTGAATTTATCGAAAAAACTTGCGACAGTCCGACAGATGTGATAGCTTCTTCGCTAACGGGGGCGATCGCGATCCGAGCTGCGATCGCCCGCCCGGATCTATTCAAATCGCTTATTTTGACAATACCAAGCGGTTTGTCGGACTTCGGACAGGATTACGGCAGCAGTTTCTTCGCTAAGCTAGTCAACACGCCAATTTTAGACCGTTTGCTCTACAGTACCGGCATCGCCACAGACGGCGGGATTCGCAGCTTCTTAGAACAACGCCAATTTGCCGATTCGCGCCGCGTTTACCAAGAAATTGTCGATGCTTACCTCGAATCTGCCTTAGAACCAAATGCAGAATATGCCGCCCTGTCTTTTGTGCGGGGAGATTTGTGCTTTGATTTGTCGCTGTACATCGCTCAGCTAACAACGCCGACTGCGATTATTTGGGGAGAAAAATCGCAGTTTACCGGCCCGGATATCGGCCAGCGATTAGCCAATCTCAACCCTGAAGCAATCAAAGTTTTTCAATCTCTGGAAAATGTGGGTTTGACTCCGCAGTTGGAAATTCCGGCTGTGACTATTGGCTTAATTCGGCAGTATTTAAGGTTGCTTTCGGAAGGGTAAAGAAGTTCGGCAGCGGATTCTGTAGCGGATGTAACGGATGCAGGTGAGGAAACGGATTTTTTAACGAATTTAACGGATTGATCTTGAAGTCAGAAGTCAAAAGTCAGAGGGAAGAAGGAAGATTAATTCCCAATTCCCAATGACAACTGTCAACTGTCAACTGTCAACTGTCAACTGTCAACTGTCAACTGACTATTCTTTAACTCGCACGTCGATGACGCTGGCGTTGAAAATGTATTTTTTGCCTTCAAGTTCTAGGGTAGTGCCAATTTTGACCTTGGTATTTCCTAAAACCGGGCCGTTTTCAGTAATTTGACCTTTTCCTTCCAGGGTAAACATCATATTTCTGCTGAAGGATTCTTCTTCTCGGGGATCGGGGAGAGCTTTGAGAGTACCGTTGGGCTGGGGAACTGCGAGGGTTCTGGTGATTGTTTTGACGGATTTGATCGTAATCTGACCGGAGGGCTGGTTGCGGATCACTACGTTGATTTTATCGCCGGCTTTGAACAATTCTGGAAAGTTGGTGCCTTTGAGTCCGATCGCAATTGCATCGATCTCTACAGGTTTCATACTCTGGCCGCCTACTTGGGCGACGGAACCGCCGGATGTGCCGGGAAACAAGAAGATGCCGACTGCAACTAGCAGTACGATCAGAGCGGCACCTACGTCTAGGATGCTGAGTTTGCCGAACAGCCGGCCTTGAGAATCTAAAATTTTCATAAATCGCTTAGTTAACTGACAGCGACAGGAGTATCTGTACAAGCTAAGAGATATTACCACATAGGAGACCCAAAATCCGCAGGACTTGGGCGCGATCGGCAGAAGGTACTTGACGGCGGTTGGTTGATTTGCCCGATCGCCCGGGAGCTCGTGGCGCGGTGAAAAATTGGCAACAAGTTAAAATAGCAACTAAGCAGCATCAAATTTCGTCTGCCTATTGAGTGACTTTTGCCGTTTTTCCTAAAAATTTACCGATCTTTTCGCACGTATCAATCATGTTAAAAAGTTTGTGGTTGACTTGCCGGCGTAGTTGCGGGCGCGGGATTTATTTGTTTCTGTCGGTGATTGTGGCTGCGGGTATCTGGGTGGTTTCCCCGGAACCGACACAGGCGTTTTCTTTGCCGGAACTGATTTTTCGGGGGATTCAAGTTATTCAATTGTCGAATATGTCCGATCGCCAGGAGGTGACTGTTGGCGGACAAATCAATCAGCAGTTGGCGGTTCGGGAAGTAAAAATTGACCAAGATCGCGCCACTACACTATATATCAACCGCATCGGTCAGCGGCTGGCAGAAAAAAGCACTCGCCCGAATATTCCTTATACTTTTCAGGTGATTGATGACGACAATATTAATGCTTTTGCGACTATGGGCGGTTTTGTTTATGTGAATAAGGGTTTGATGGCGGCGGCGGATAATGAAGCGGAATTAGCCAGCGTCATCGCCCACGAAATCGGGCATATTAGCGCTCGCCACTCGATTAAACAAATGCGTCAAATGGCGATCGCCTCTGGTGTAGCTTCGGCGACAGGGCTCGATCGCTCTGCGGCGGTGCAAATTGGCGTGGAGTTGGCTTTGCGCCGCCCGCACAGCCGCCAAGCTGAGTACGAGGCTGATCAGTTGGGATTGGAAACTATGGGGCGATCGGGCTACGCTCAATCTGGGATGGTTGATTTTATGAAAAAGTTGCTCAATCAGTCTTCTCCACCGAGTATTTTGAGCACTCACCCGGCTACGAGCGATCGGATTGCTGCGATCAATGGGGCGATCGATCCAGATTTAGCTAGCGGTGAAGGTTTGAATAATGCCGCTTACAAGCTGGAAATTCGCCGGCTGTTGCGATCTTAATAATTTTAAATCATCTCAATTCTGGTTGCACTCCTTACAATAGAGGAGACGGCAATGCCGTTTCCCTACCCAAAATAATATTGTAGTCTCCTAATTGCGGCTAATAATAATTCCGATGCTACCGGATTTGAGATGATTTAAGCCTGATGTTGAACAACAGGATCGATCGCGGGTTTTGGAAGTGCAATCTGCGGCGGCCTCAATTGTCTGACAACTTCATCAAACGGCAAAATTCGGACTTGATTGTTAAACACATTTACTTGATAAACTCTGCGGTAGCTGAAGTCGAGTCCTGTCAGCCAGCCACTTTTTGGATGATAAGCACCTGTGTCAATATCCAACCACCCTTGGCCCCTGACTAATTCCCCCGGCCTCACACCCTCAAAGGTAAAGGTGATCGTGTGACCGGTGATAATTAATTTATTCGGAAAATACGGTTTCGATATCGTGTGAAATTCTTTGCGAATCCAGCAGAGTTGTTCGATCGACTGGAGAGCGAATGGCATTGTGGGATGCACGCCGGCGTGAACCAGCCAGATGTCCCCTAAATCAAGGTACGTGGGGAGCGATCGCAGCCAATCTAAGTGTTTGTACGGCATCATCCCTGTATCTCTGTAGCTGGCGACTGTCGAATCGCCACCGCTGTACAGCCAAGATTGCCACGCCCGTATATCCACCGACTCCCCCGACAAAGCATCTAACATCAATTGTTCATGATTGCCCAGCAGAGTTTGGTAGGGGCTGTGCTGGACAAAATCTAATACCTGAGCGCTTTTGGGCCCGCGATCGATTAAGTCTCCCAAAAAATACACGCGATCGTCCGATCTGGGGGCAAGTGCCTCTAGTAGCAGCATTAAACCGTCATAATGCCCGTGTACGTCCCCGATAACAATGCGCCGCTGATCCACTGTGTTTATCCGCTTCCCTAACTCAAAACCTTAATTATTAGCTTATAGCATCTAATTTCCCTGCTATTTTCTCCCTTCTTTTGCGGAGGAGGGGTGTCACCCATTATACTCCTTTGTATAAAGATTCAGTAAAACTCGCCAGTATCTGTTTGCGTAGCTACTGATAGCAACACTCGAAAGCTCTTAATTGCGTTTTTGCAACTCCTGTTATTGAGTCAAAGCTCTAGGGTGCGTCAGCCATTAGCCGATCGATTCAGTCGAAAATAACGCTAGCTGACGCACCCTACAATACTATTAATTAGGTGATTGCGAAAAAACAATAGTATCTTGTAGGGGTGGGTTTAGCTAAGAATCTATGATACAAGCCAGTTGATCAAGGCAAAAACCGCCCGACCCATCAGAGGTTTATTTGTACCCACCTACTGAGTCAAAGCTTTGAGGAATGTCTGGAGTTCTGCCAAAAAACCTTTCTTTTTTAGGGGTTTTGCAGGTGCGGTGGAGTTGGGATCGGCGGTTCCCATAGCTTTGGCTAAAATCCGCTCTAAATCGTCTCCGACTGGCTTTTGGGCAGTTTCCGAAATTAGTTCGTATTCGTCGTTTGTTTCCAGCCAGACTTGCCAGGGTTGCGGGTAGCAGCGAAATAGCGCTGCACTGTCTAGGGGTCTGATGTAGTAACAGGATTCGATTTTGTTGAGGAAGCGCTCGCGCAATTGGCGGCCTGCATAGCCTATACCTATAGTAGCAACATCTTCGAGGCGCGGGTTGAGTAGAATTACGGGGCGATCGCCCGCAGCTAGGTAAAGTTTTTCGACTTGCGCCACTTCTACCGCCGCCGGATTCACCAGCAAAAACAGTTGATCTTCCGGTGCTAATTTATCTTCAACAGGCGTGCGGCTGCTGCCCAAATCAGTTATTTTAAACGGTGTTTGTCCCCAGTCGCGGCGGGCGAGGGCGGCTGAACCAGCATCGGGAAAGAAGACTTTCACCCCGGACTGGATTGCTTCAAATTCTGGGAGGAATTTTTGGGTGATAGACTGTGCTTGCAGGGCGATTTCGGGAAATACTAATTCGACTTGCAGCAGAGTTTGGCCATCCGAGAGGGCGGCGGCGGTTGCAATGCGCGATTGGGCGATCGCATCATCGAGATCCTTGGGCAGTTCTGTCATTAATCTTAATATTTTTACTCGACTTCTCTCAATCCAATTTTACCGCATCAAGCCACAAAAGCTAACACCGACACAGGCGAGCCGGAACCTCCCAAAAGACGCAATATTCCGATCGCTAAAGTGAAGTCAGCCGCAGGTAACAAGTCAAGATTTGCTAGATTTTCCAGCACTATTCGCTGCTTTTGCAATACCAGTTTATTAACCGCAAAACTTTCATCTTGTCCCGGATCGACTCCGTGGGTATCAGTTCCAATTCCGGCGATAGATCGTTCTTCTAGCAAAAATTGAGTTGCTGCTTTGCCAAATCCGGGAAAGTGGCAAATTCCGCGATCGTCTTGATTAAAAAATGCTCGCTCATCATCCCATTTTGCTTGCCAGCCAGTATACAATAAAACTAGATTTCCTGGTTCTATAAATTTGTGCTGCCGTTCCCAATTTAATATATCATCTATAGTTAAAGTGTAGTCGGGATTGGCAAGACTTTGTTCACGAATGTCGATCGCAATTCCAGGCAAAACTAGCGACTGTGGCGCATAACTATCAACACTCGCGCCTGCTGGATCGAAGCTGTTGGGTGCGTTGATATGAGTGCCACTGTGTTCTCCCATTGAGAATTTTCGCAGAAAATAGGCGTTTTTTTCTATTTCAGATACAGTTTCAAATTCGGGCGCTGGATCACTAGGCCAGATGGGAATATTTGGATGAATTGCATGGCTTAAGTCTATAATGTCGCAGTAGGCGATCGTTTTTAAATTGTTTGAATTAAAGTTGTTTGTCATCGGCACAAAAACTCACGTTATTTCAATGGTAGGGTGCGTCAGCCATTAGCCGATCGATTAAATCGAAAATAATCCTAGCTGAATCACCCAACAATCCGATCGAGCTCCGCTTCCATCACATCCTTTGTTTGCCCAGAAACAGTATACACCAA
>PVWI01000167.1 GCA_003003725.1 filamentous cyanobacterium Phorm 6
CGTAACCTGACTCCACGGAAATTTGACCGCCGTGGAGTTCGACTAATTCCTTGACAAGGGCCAAACCCAAACCGCTGCCTTCGTAGGAACGGTTGGTAGAACCTTCGGCTTGGCGAAAACGCTCGAACAAATAGGGAATTTGTTCGGTGCGAATGCCAATGCCGGTGTCTTTTACTTGCAGCAAGCAGTGAGCGCCTGCCTGTTTAACTGTCAGGGTGATTGTTCCGCCTTCTGGGGTGAATTTGACAGCATTTGATAGCAAGTTGTAAATCACTTTGTCAAATCTTTCAATATCCAAATAAAGTAAAGGACATTCTTGCAGTTGGGTAATTAATTGCAGTCCTTTTTTATCGCAGTAGGCGCGGAACGACTCTGCGGTAGAGTAACAGAAACTGACTAAATCGCAGGGGCGAAAACTCGGCTGCATCCGTCCGGCATCGAGTCGCTGCAAGTCCAGCAGTTGATTTACCAAGCGCAGCAGACGGCGCGAATTACGCAAAGCGATTACCGCTTGTTCGTAGGGTAAGTCTTCTTGGCGGCCGCAAGCTGATTCCAAAGGGCCGATGGTTAGTGTTAGAGGCGTGCGGAATTCGTGGGAGATATTTTGGAAAAACTCGGTTTTGAGCCGATCGGCTTCTAGGAGCCTTTCTGCTTGCTGTCTGGTAGTCTGGTAGAGGCGCGACTGCTGCACGGCTAGAGCCGCTTGAGTTGCCACTATTTGAGCCAGGTCAATATCTGAGAGTTTCCAGGGGCGGATGGTGTGATTTTGGCGCAGGGAAATGCTGCCGATGATTTTGCCTTCGGAAATTAAGGGAACGACTAACAGGGCGCGGGCTGGCGATCGAACTTGCAGTTCTGTAACATTTAAATCGGGGCGTTCGTAGAGGTCTTCAATAGCCACCGGCTCTTTTGATACCATAACTTGCAGCAGCACCGGATTGCCCCGAATCGGCACCAAAGATTGCGGCAAGGAAGGATGAGCAAAAACCCAGCCGCGAGAGTTCGCAGCAGCAGTCTCAGTAGCAGTTTCAGGGCCTGGAGGGTTCCCCACTACCTCTGGATTGTTAAAACCCTGTTCTACGGCCACGGTATTCCTAGTTGTGTCGTAGAGCCCGACGCACTGGACGTATTCATCATCTTCTGTCCACAGAGATAGGGCGCAGCCGTCAACTTGCAAAGCTTGGCCTAGTTGTTGAGTAATGGCTGCAAAAATATTTTGGGGGTCGAGGCTCGATCGAATTGCCGTAGTAATAGTATTGACTAAAGCCTCGCGCTTGGCCAGCGCCCGCACCTTTTCGTAAGCCCTCGCTTGAGAAAGCGCTAAAGCCGCTTGGTCGGCCACCGTAATTACTAACTGTACCTCGTGGTCTTGCCATTGGCGCGATCGATCGAACTGGTGCAGCGCTAAGACAGCCATCAGTTCCGTTTTGTAAAACAGCGGTACGATTAAGCTCGATCGAATATTCGCAGCTTGGTAAGCCTGCTGTCGCGGATGATTGTCCCAGTTTAAAACTCTCTCATCAGTTTGGGCATCTTGAATCACCTCCACATCCCGAGTTTCCCAAACCAAATCCGGCAGCAAATCCGGCGAAAGTCCAGCAGCAGAACCATCTCGGAGTTTCGCGAACGGCGAATGGTAAACGAACCACTCATCCGCCACCCGGCCGTCTTGGAAAGGTCGCAGCAGACAGCAACTCACCTCAAACATCTGCCCTACGCTTTCCACAATTCTTTGCAGCATTTGCTGGTAATTGAGAGCCGATCGGATAGTATTGGTAACGGCATAAAGCAGTGATTCTTGCGAGAGAGCCCTACGCAGTTCATTGGTGCGCGCCTTCAGGATATTGTGAGTCCCAACAGCCTGAGTGACAATATTTTTGAGTTCTTCAGCATCCCAAGGCTTGGTAACGTATTTGAATACTTTGCCAGCATTAATCGCTTCGACTAAATCTTCAACATCCGTATAGCCAGTTAAAATAATTCGGATCACATCCGGGTATTGAGCTGCCGTCAGGCTGAGAAACTCCGTACCGCTCATTTTTGGCATTCGCTGGTCGGAGATAATCACAGCAACTTCTCCCTCTTTTGCCAAAATTTCCAGGGCGGCGGGGCCAGATTCGGCCCTGAACACTTTGTAGTCTCGATGGAAGGTGCGGTAAAGCAAGTCGAGGTTATCCGGTTCGTCATCGACAACCAGAATTTTTATCTTAGGATTTGATTGGGAATTCATGCACCGTTCTCCTGTGCCCCGGGGCAGTTCGATTTAATAAGTCTGATGAAAGGAAGAATTCGCCGATTTCCATTAGACATCTCCCATAATTCTTGTGGAACAGGCCCGAAAGCCTGTTCAAAACAGGCTTTTTAGGAGATTTTCATTGTTGAAGTCACAATAATGCATCAATCTGAAATTGCCCTGAATTTGTTGAAGCAAAAATTAACCTTAATTTTTGATATCTGGGTGTTCAATTCGTAATTGTTCACAACCCACAGTTTTCTGTCGTACACCCCAATTTGATTATTTAACTATTTTCACATAAACTCGTCTTGCCGGAAGTGTCCTTGACCCTTCACCTTTATGCAGGAGAGGCAAATCAAATCCGGCACTTCTAACAGCCGTATGGATATCTCATAATACATAGGAATAACCGTCCTGATTGTGATTTGATTCGCCAAATTTATCTTCTATTCTCGTTCCACCGATCAGTTTGATCTGGTATGTGAAAACAGTTCGCAGCACGATATAATATGCACTCAATATATTCACCTGTGTTTTTCTCCCAAGATTACAGCAACTTTAGTCCGATCGCGGGATATAGCCGGCGCTCCGGCGGGTGCGCATCAATGAGTGGAAGGACGAAGCGAAGCATTTTGACAGACAATTTATAGCCTTTCGATCTCTCATATGAGGTACGCGAACGGCTTGCGGGCTTGCGGGCTTGCGGGCTTGCGGGCTTGCGGGCTTGCGGGCTTGCGGGCTATCCTCACTTTTTTGACAAAGGCTATATGAGCGAGAACCAGAGATTTACTACCGAAATGCCAGAGCCCCTACGAATATGTTTGCGAAAATGAGATGCACCCGCTCTCCAGCGCCCTTGCCCTGACTGATATTAGGGGGTTGATTGACCAACTACAGAGCCGGAGCTAGGAGAGCGGGTGCAATTGCTGTACGATCGATTTGAGTTAGACTTGCACTTTTTCCCCTAATCGTGGCATCTCTTGTGCTTTGGGCAGACTTTCGATCGGCAAATTACTGCGACGAAACACCGCAAGCTTGAGCATCCATCTGTTAATCTTAGCTAGGGATGTACTTTGTGGAAACCGGCCAATTAGCTTTCATCGAGGTATGACAAGTCTCGATCGCCCGCAGCGCAGAGTGTCGCAGCACAATATCGAGCCAAAAAGGTGAAACAGGTAAAGCCGGCTCGCTCCCGTGACGGGCAATGAAGCCCAAAACTGGGGAAAGTTGGGTTGTCAGGTTCTGGGGGTCGGCGACGAACATCCGATCGATTGGCGTCCCCGATGTTAGAATCAATCAAACGTCGTTGAGTTTTGCGAGTTTTGCAATTACCGCTTGACCGATACATTTTAGGCGATCGGGTATTTCCGTAAGCAAAGAGTGCTAGGGTGTCGGCAACCAGCCGTTAAAACCTTTTTGATTGTTTTTAATACCTTTGGCGCTACCTACAAATCTAGTATTAGGGGATTGGTTTTGATTGACCCGAAATTTAGTTTAAAATGCTGAAACTTTCTAAGTTACATTAGATCCTACTTAAAGTTAAGCACAAAAAATGTGATTTAATTCTGCTAATAAACGCCTATAAATTACGTGATAAAATTAGTATAAAATCAGTAATTTTTCTCAGTTTGGCATCTGAAAAACTAGCGTAAAAAGTATTAATATAGTGACCTGGAATTGTGAATCCTTCCTTTTTTTCCTCACCGTCTCACCAACAACAAACTCCCGGACTTTCTGGCTTTTCGATCCGGGTAGCTGCGTTGAACGACTTAACGCAGCTAGCCGATATTTTGGCCATGAGCTTTCATTCCCGCGAGGGGTTTGTAGAATGGATATATCCGGTGTTGCGTTTAGGCATTTACGAAGATTTAAAAAATCGACTGCGTTCTAAAGTAGAACATTATATTTGTCTGGTTGCTGAGCTAGTCTCGCGCGAGGAGGGAACGCAGAATTATCGATCGCACCGACGAGATCAGTGCATAACAGGAACCATAGAAATGGCTCTGCGTTCTCGCTTCCCTTGGCAAATCCCGAGTTCTGACTATCCTTATTTGTCAAATTTAGCCGTTCACCCGGAGTATCGGCGGCAGGGAGTTGCTCAACTATTGCTCAGCAACTGCGAGGATACAGCCAAAGAATGGGGATTTTCGGAGATTTACCTCCACGTTTTGGAAAATAATCATCCGGCGAGACAGTTGTACTATCAAGCCGGCTACCGCTTACAACAGGTGGATTGGAATTGGACTTGTTGGGTTTTCGGCCAGCCGCGACGGCTGTTTTTACGCAAGCAGATTGTGCTTTCAAAAACTAAGTATTTAAAATCGATATAACCTTTCGAGCTCTCATATGAGGTACGCGAACGGCATTGGGCATTGGGCATTGGGCATTCGGCATTGGGCATACCTCACCACGCTTGAGAACCGCTATAGTGGAGAATTGGTAATATCAATTCTGGCTGTGCCGGAATGAGATAGAGGACACTCAAGATGCCGTTTCTGGCGCGCCAGATTAATTGCGCCAGAAACGGCATCTTGAGTGTCCTGATTTCGGTAATATTAATAATTCCGATGTAACCGGAATTGATATATAGCCCTGCGCCAAGGTGGTTAGGACACTTCCGATCACGCTCGCCCTTCGGCGGATAAACGCCCTGCGTTGGGCGAGCGGGCGACGCTCCGCTCAATGACCAAAGCGCCTTGGCGCAGGGCTATAACTGGGAACTGGGACGAATTTAGTTCTTTTTTTTGGTATATGAAAAACGCCACAGCAGCTCAAAAGTGCTGTGGCATTTTGTCATGAGAATAGGAGACTTTCGCCCCCAATCTTAACCCTCAGCGCGTAAGAGATTGGATAAGAAATCCGAGGAGCCGATCGCACCAATACCCCCGACAAGGTTAGCTAAAACCTGGGTAGTACCTGCGACTTGCAACAATGTACCATTCTGAGTTGCGGTGAATTTCAACTGTTGGAAAGTCAAGCCGCCAGTTAACACCAGTTTATCGATGCCAGCCTCAAAGTTAAGAATAGTATTCAAGCCGTTAGCACCCAAGATAAATCGATCGCTGCCAACACCTCCAGACAAAGTATTGTCACCTGAACCCCCAAACAGCCAGTCATCTCCTTCGCCACCAAACAGAATGTCGTTATCTTTACCGCCATAGAGGGTATCGTTACCAGCATCGCCGTTGAGGGTATCTTCCCCTTCATTGCCATAAAGCAAATCATCGCCAGCACCGCCGTTGATGCAATCTTGCTGATCGGTACTACCGACTGAGACTCCTTTATTATCGGAGCGATCGCCATAAATGGTATCGTTGCCATCATCGCTATCGTTACCACGTTCGCCGAAAATCAGGTCGTTATCTTTGCCGCCCCAAACCCAATCGTTGCCTTTGCCTGCTTGCACGGTATCATCGCCGTTGCCGCCGCCGATGATGTCCCCAGCGGCGCCACCAAAAATTAAATCTTGTTCTCCGGTATCTCCAACAGGGCTGGAACTGCCACTGTCACCGAGGATGGTATCAATACCTTCGTTGCCGTAGAGAGTATCAGAGCCTAATTGACCAAAAAGTAGGTCATTGCCTTTGCCTCCGTAAACGCGATCGTTACCTTTGCCCGAAATCAGCGTATCGTCGCTTTCTTGCCCGTTGAGCAAGTCGTTGCCGTCGCCTCCGTACAACAAATCGCGTCCCTGGAAGTCCTGAGCCCTGTTGTCGCGCTTTCCGCCAAATAAGCTGTCGTCTCCAGTACCACCAAACAAAGTATCGGAGCCGAGTTCGCCCCAGATTAGGTCATTGTTTTTACCTCCGAGAGCAATATCGTTACCTTTGCCACCGTGAATGGTGTCATCGCCCTCGTTACCGTTGATGACGTCTGCACCCTCGCCTCCGAAAATCAAATCGCGAGCATCGTCAGGACTCTCGGAGTTGTTCTGCCCGGTGTCTCCGAGAATCGTATCCGCACCTCGATCGCCCAACAGGGTATCGGAGCCTAATTCACCGGCAATCCAGTCGTTGTCTTTCCCGGCGAATATTAAATCGTTCTGCTTGCCAGCGTAAACAATATCCGTGCTGATGTTGCCAAAAATGGTGTCGTTGTCTTCGTTGCCGTAAATTTCGTCTGCGCCATCTTCGCCTAAAAGCAAGTCACTGCCTTTAAAACCGATGATTTTTTGGTTGCCGTTCCTGTCCTGGATAAAGTCGTTATTATCAGTTCCTCTGACAGTTTGTCCGTCTCCGAGTTGTGAAATCGGTCTCTTAAATGAAATTGCGGGCGGTTGCGTCGGTAGCAAAAAGTTAATTCCCGGTTTTCCTACCAGAGGTTCGCACCCACAGTCGATGTCTGGTTCGGCAACCGGAGTTGGTATGGGCGCCGGAATCGGTGCCGGAGTTGGCGTCGGAGTTGGTGTCGGAACTAGGAGAGCAGAAACAGTAGCGCTAGCAGGACTGCTAGCGCCGCTGTTGTCGGTGGAGATGTAGGTGAAATTGGCTCCGGTAAAGTTGTCTGTCGCGAAGAAAAATAACTGCCCGCTCTCAGCAGGCGTCAGCACTTGACCTAGTGTTACCGCCACGCCACCATTGGCTGGATCTCTTAAAAATAGCACTCCTTGGTTAGAGGGTGGCAGACTGGTGATTGTGAAAGAGACGATCGTCCCATCGGGGTCAGTTCCTCCCAATCCTCTGACTAAGGTGGTGTTGGGCGGAATGGTGAAGTTAGCATTGGTGGCAATTGGCGGTTGGTTGGGCCCTGGAAGAAAGCCAGAAACAGTACCAGTAGCAGGGCTGGTAGCGCCGCTGTTGTCGGTGGCGCTGTAGGTGAAATTGGCTGCGGTAAAGTCGCCTGTGGCTTGGAAAAATAACTGCTGAAGTTGATCTGGTGTGAGCACTTGACCTGCTGTTACCGCCACGCCACCATTGGCTGGATCTCCTAAAAATAGCAGTCCTTGGTTAGAAGATGGCAGAGTGGTGATTGTGTAAAAGGCGATCGACCCGTCGGCGTCGGTTCCTCCCAATCCTGTGACTAAGGCGGTGCTGTTAGGGGGAGTGCTGAAGTTGACATTTGTGGCAACTGGCGGTTGATTCCCCAGAATCGGTGCTGGAGTTGGCGTCGGAGTTGGAGTTGGTGCTGTTGTCGGTGTTGGAGTTGGTGCTGGAGTTGGCGTAGTTACAGGCGCTGGAGTTGGCGTCGGTATAGGTACTGGAGTTGGCGTCGGTATAGGTACTGGAATTGGTGCTGGAGTTGGTGGTGTTGGCGCTATCAGTCCAGCAACAGTAGCGGTAGCGGCTGGACTGATAGCACCGCTGTTGTCGGTAGCGCTGTAGGTGAAATTGGCTCCTGTAAAGTTGCCCGTCGTGAAGAAAAATAGTTGCTGCAACTGTGCCGGAGTCAGGACTTGACCAGGTGTCACCGCTACGCCTCCGTTGGCTGGATCTCCTAAAAACAGGACGGCTTGGTCTGCTGGGGGCAGGGTGTTGATGGTATAAGAGGCGATCGGTCCTTCGAGGTCGCTTCCTCCCAATCCCGTGACTAACTTGCTGCTGTTGGGCCCTAGGCTGGAGTTCGCATTGTTGGCTAATGGCGGTTGGTTGGGAGTTGGTGCTGGAGTCAGAGGTGTGGTGACTGTAACTTCGTTGTTGCCCGGAGTAGGGTCAGCCGTAGGTGAGGTGCTTCTGGCGGTGTTGCTGACGCTGCCGGATGCAGGTGCGATGAAGCTGACTGTGTTGGTGACGGTGACACCGCTGGCTAAGCTGGTAGCTGGCCCGAAGGTGACTATACCTGTATCTCGATCGTAGACACCGCCGTTGGAGAGGACTACTCCTGTTAAGTTGGGAACTATGCTGTCGGTAACGGTGACGTTAGCGGCTGTGCTTGGCCCGTTGTTGACTGTCGAAATTGTGTAAGTAAGTTTTTCACCCGGTGCTGCTGTCGTAGTCCCGCCGGTTTTGGTTTTGGTGGTAACTAGGTCGGCACTAGCAGCAACAATTCTCGTTGAGACTTGAGAGATGGGTTGAGAACTATTGTTGTTAGCTAGATTTGGGTCGTAAGTGCTGGAGGTGCTATAGGCAGTGTTAGTTAAAACTGTGCCTAGTGTTCCGGGAACTGTGGCGGTGATGGTGCGGGTTTGGCTAGCACCGTTAGCCAGAATCGGAATCGCCGGCCAGATGACCGCCCTCGTTTTGGTGTCAAAACTACCCCCGTTGTCAGCGCTGACGAAATTTAAGCCGTCTGGGAGCGGATCTTGAATCAGGACACTTTCGGCGCTGTTTGGCCCGTTATTTGTGGAGGTAATCGTATAGGTAATCGTGCTGTTGGGTGTGGCGAACACCGGGCCTTTTTTAACAATGGAAACGTCGGCTACGAGTGTAGGCGGATCTATACTTTCGACGACGACATTGTTAATTTCGTGAATGTTTGTGCTTCCCCCTGTCGAAGCAGCAAAGCCAAATTTAAAGGTACGTGGTACTGCTCCGTTTACGGCTTCCAAATTTGGTATGTCGATCAGTGTTTCCCCCGCATCAAATGTGCCGTTGCTGTTCAAGTCTAAGGCAACTGTCAGACGGTTAGGTGTTGCTGAAGTGGTCGGGAATAATGTAACTTGAACGGTTCTTTTAGTATTAGCATCCGTGCGACTCTGTGCACTTGTATTATCTATGCCAATGGAAACGCCGGTCAAAGTGTTACTTAAAAGACCATAACCTAAAAATTTATAATTTTCGGTGGGAATTATGCTTTCCCTGCCTCTAAGTCCTACTGCATCAGGTAGCCTATCACTTGGATTGTTCGAGATGCCACCCTGTTTTCCAGCAACAACGCTAGAAAAATTGCCATACTCGTCTAATCCGACACCTAAATAACCTCCTAAAATACCGAGTGAACCTGAATTAGTATTCTGAGCATAGCCAAGAGAGCCGCCAAAGCCTCCCGCTTTTGTTGGCGTAGCTGTTCCGTCAATGAGGAAAAAACTAATGCCATCAGCACCATCTCCCTTATAGGCAAAGAAATCAAAGGTAATTCTCAGACCCTCAGTGGCAGATATCGGGTTGTTGTAGATGACAAAAGCTGCTTGATTCCCCACGTTTGATGTTAATCTCAAAGTACCTTGTCCCTCTGGATCGCCACCTAAAGCGGGAATAACGCCGTTGGGGTTTGGTGTACTACCTGCGGTTAAGCCTGGTGGAGGTGTAAGGGTGTTGCCAACTCCATATATCCAAGGCCCGATTACTGTTGAATTTTTAAATTCTTCCGCAGCTAAGGTAGCCAGGACTGATGTGTAGCTTTCTAATACTGCTTTTTCAAAGGCTATTTCGGCATTGATTTGTCCTGTAGTAATTTGTAATTCCCAGTTGCCTCCTAGTGTTGCGCTTCCCGTTAAATTGTTGGAAGCGGCAATATTTGCTCCTGTTATTTCACTGAGTTTTTGTATAAATTTAATGCCGGATTCCCCAGCGGCTATGTTACAGCCATACAGTAAAATGCTCCCGGATTTGCTAAGTGCTTTTCCCCACTGCTGCAATTGGCTGCTGTAGGTTTCTAGGTTATGAATATTGAGTTCTGTTGAGCCAAGTTTTAGTGCTGCTTCTTGGCCGTGAGAGACTATGTGAATGCTGTTTATGTTGCTACGATTGCTTAAGATTTCGGTGATTTGCCCGATCGCATTTCCAACTCGATCGATCGCAATTACTTCAAATCCCGCTTTAACTCCGCTGACTAATTGTTGGTAGTTGTCTATTTGTGAGTCAAAAATCACTAGATCATTTTTCGGTTTTGACTCTGCTGTCAAGCTAGAACCTCCCAATGAGATATGATTAATATTTTTTTGAGCGCTGAGTGTTTTCATGGTGGACATAATTTGCTTGCTGGTAGATTGCAGTGTCGATCGACTTAATCGCCATAATTAAATTAACCGATATTAGAAAAATCGCCAAATATTAATTTATTAAGTTTTGCAATATATTGTGTTGACATAATAATATTTACGTGTTTTCTACAGTTTAGTTTGGCAAAAAAAATAATATTTATACATACAGCAGATTCCAGGTTTATGAAGTACACCCCGCGTAGAGACACGGCAGTGCGGTGTCCTTACCTGGAATCTGCTGTAAAATTCAGTGCCATAACTGCGATCGGCACTGAGTTAAATATTTCTCAAAAACTTGCAGTAATTGCGACCCCGATACTTTTTCGTATGCTTATATTTACTTAGACTATTAAATTTGAACGATAAATATTTTTGAAGAGAGATTTTTTATCATTCAACAACTGTAAAATAGCACAGTAATTTAACAATTACAAGTAAAAACTACAAAAATTAACAAAAACAAAATACAAAGATCCCCGACTTCGCAGAAGGAGAAGCCTGTAGGGTGCGTCAGCTCGTAGGCGTAAGCCGGGGCGCAGCCATCGCTTATGAGGCAAGGGAAACGCTGGGGGCTGACGCACCCTACAATACTATTTTAAATGCGTAACAACGTTTTAGGCCTTAATATCCAGTTCGCGCACTAAAAAAGCCCATTCATCAGCCAATTCTTCAATCACTTTCGCAGTGGGTTTACCAGCACCATGTCCTGCTTTAGTCTCAATCCGAATTAACACCGGGTTCTCCCCAGCGTGCATTTCTTGCAAAGCAGAAGCAAACTTGAAGCTGTGGGCCGGAACTACGCGATCGTCATGATCCGCCGTTGTAATCATTGTCGCCGGATAAACCGTTCCCGGTTTGAGATTGTGCAGGGGAGAATAGCCGTAAATTGTGGGAAATTCGGTGGCATTTTCGGGAGAACCGTATTCCGAAGTCCAGGCCCAACCAATGGTAAACTTATGGAAGCGCAACATATCCATCACACCGACAGCGGGCAGTGCTGCGCCGAATAATTCGGGTCGCTGAGTCATACAAGCTCCTACCAATAAGCCCCCGTTACTACCGCCTGCGATCGCCAATTTGGCCGGCTTGGTGTACTTGTTGTCGATCAACCATTCCGCCGCACTGATAAAGTCATCAAACACATTTTGTTTGTTCAACTTTGTGCCTGCTTGGTGCCATGATTCGCCGTACTCGCCGCCACCTCGCAAACAGGCTGTGACACAAACTCCACCCATCTCCAACCACACGACTCTGCTAACCGAAAAACTTGGAGTTAGCGATATCCCAAAACCACCATAGGCATAAAGATAAGTAGGGTTATTACCATCTAGCTGTAAACCTTTTTTGTGAGTGATAAACATCGGTACTTGCGTGCCATCTTTGCTCGGATAAAATACTTGCTTTGTCTCGTAATCATCCGGGTTAAAATCAACCTTGGGCTGGCGATAAATCTTGCTTTCATCTGTCACCATATTATAGCTATAAATGGTGTTTGGTGCCGTGAAACTGGTGTAAGCATAAAAAGTTTCGGTTTCGTGTCGTTTGCCACCGAATCCTCCCGCTGAGCCGATTCCGGGCAATGCTATTTGTCGCACGAAAGAGCCATCTAAATTGAAAATTTTAAGTTGGGTGTAGGCATCTTTTAGGTAGGAAGTAACAAATTGATTGTTGAGGATGCCAATGCCTCCGAGGGTTTCGGCTGCTTCGGGAATAATTTCTGTAAATTTCCCCTGGGGCGACGGGGGGGTTCCATCAGTAGCGAGGGATGAGGGAGCAGGGTTGCTAATGTCGATCGCAATTACGCGGCCAAGCGGCGCATTCAAGTCGGTTTGAATCCAGAAAACAGAGCCTTCATTGTCGATTAAATTGTATTCAGCCTCAAATTCGCTAATTAATTCTACGACTGCGGATTCTGGTGCAGTTAAATCTTTGTAGAAAATCAGGTTTTTTGTTTCAGTTCCCTGCCAAACTGATATAATCAAGTAGTTGCCATCTTCAGTAACGCCACCACTAAATCCCCATTCTTTTTGGTCTGGGCGATCGTAAATTAATACATCTTCAGATTGTGGTGTTCCTAGCTTATGGTAAAACAGTTTTTGGTAATAGTTAACATCTTCATGTTTACTTTTTTCGTTGGGTTCATCGTAGCGACTGTAAAAGAATCCTTTACCGTCGTGAGTCCAAGCTGCACCGGAGAATTTCACCCACTTTAAATGGTCAGATAAATCGGCACCTGTTTCGACATCACGAACTTTCCATTCCTGCCAATCCGAACCGGAAGTTGACAAACCATAAGCCATAAACTTGCCATCCTCGCTGATAGCTATGCCACCCAAAGCAACAGTTCCGTCTTCCGAGAGAGTGTTGGGGTCAATTAATACTTTTGGTTCGCCATCAAGGGATGTTAAAGTGTAGAGGATGGATTGATTTTGCAGACCGTTATTTTTGTAGTAGAAATATCGATCGCCTTCTTTGAAAGGTATACCATATTTCTCGTAATCCCAAAGCTGAGTCAGTCGCTGTTTGATTTTTTCGCGGGCGGGAATTTCATTGAGGTAGCCGAAGGTGACGGCGTTTTGGGCTTCCACCCAAGCTTGGGTTTCCTCAGAGTCAGGGTTTTCCAGCCATCTGTAGGGGTCGGATACTTGGACGCCGTGGTAATCGTCAGTTTGGTCGATTTTGCGGGTTGTGGGGTAGCTGAAAGGGCGATCGAACTTAGCCATGATTTTTCACTCTCGGTAACTTTGCTTAATTTAACTTTTTATCTGTTCCTAGTCCGCGGAGGCGGACTTCGTTTGTGTAGACGCGGTTTCAACCGCCGAATAATATCACAAAACTAATCCAACTCCCTCCTTCCTTCCAAAGCGCGGGCCAAAGTCACCTCATCAGCATATTCCAAATCTCCCCCCATCGGCAAACCAAAAGCAATTCGCGTCACCCGTGTAAAAGGTTTCAATAACCGGCCAACATAAAGCGTAGTAGTCTCACCTTCCACACTCGGACTAATCGCAATAATTACTTCATCAATTTTTTGCTGACTGACACGCCTAACTAATGGTTGAATGTTCAATTGTTCCGGCCCAATTCCATCCATCGGCGAGATAACACCGCCGACAACATGATATTTCCCTCTGTATTCCCGCGTTTTTTCCAAAGCAATAACATCGCGGGATTCGGAGACTACGCAAATGGTAGAATTATCGCGGTTGGGATTGGCACAAATTTCGCAAACAGGTTCAGCCGATAGGTGAAAGCATACTTGACAAAAACCGACTTGCTGTTTGGCATCTATCAAGGATTGAGCGAGAATTTGCACTTCTTCGTGGGGGCGTTTTAAAATATGCAAAGCGAGTCGCTGGGCACTTTTTGGGCCAATGCCCGGTAAGCGCTGCAATTGTTCGATTAAACGGGCTAAGGGTCTAGTATACATTAAACTCGGCGGTAAAAAGATTGATTATTTTGGGGTAGGGAAACGGCATTGCTGTCTCCTCCTTTTTACCCTCCACTAATTTTAGCTTTATAGCCTAATTTTGTGAGAATTTCTAGCAGTTTTTGTTTGTGTTCGCCTTGAATTTCGATTTCATTTTCCTTGACAGTGCCACCAGTACCACATTGAGCTTTTAGCTGCTTTGCTAAATCTGCTAAAGTTTCGGGTTTTCCCTGAAAGCCGCTGATGACTGTAACTGTTTTGCCGCCTCGTCCTTTTCGGGATGCTTCGACTTTGAGGTTTTGTTGATTTGGGGGGATTTCTTGTATTCCTCGTTGGAGGGCGGCGGAGTTGTCAACATTGCCAAATTCAGAGTAAACAATTCGTTTTCCTGATTGGTTATTTGTATTGGAGTTTTTGGGTTTTGATGTACTCATAGT
>PVWI01000168.1 GCA_003003725.1 filamentous cyanobacterium Phorm 6
ATAACGTAGCATTCTGCACAACCAAAACCTAACCAGAGAGGGTGCTTTCTGGGAGTAGCAGCTAGTTACCATAAAACGAAGCCTCTTTAAACGAAAGGAAAGCGCAAGTCCGCGCCCACTTTCCCCACCTAAAGCTAGGGGTTTGCGACTACCGCAAACCTTTAGACGCAAAGATCCTCAGCGGGAAAAGCTCATGAAAACTCTTAAATCCTCAGATACAGATTCTGTTCGCGCTTACTTGCGGGAAATCGGCCGCGTTCCCCTCTTGACCCATGAGCAAGAAATACTTTACGGGAAACAGGTACAGCGCTCAACCACGCTGAATCTGGAAAAAAATATTTTAGCCGAAGAGTTAGGCCGCGACCCGACGGTGGCTGAATGGGCACAGACAGTCGGGCTGACTGAGCTTGAGTTGCAGCGGACAATCCACCACGGGGAAAGAGCAAAGCGCCAAATGGTAGAAGCTAATCTCCGCCTGGTAGTGTCTGTTGCCAAGAAATACATCAAACGCAACGTAGATTTGCTCGATCTAATTCAGGAAGGCACGATCGGGATGCAGCGAGGAGTCGAAAAATTTGACCCGACTAAGGGCTACAGATTTTCAACTTATGCTTATTGGTGGATTCGTCAGGCAATTACTCGGGCGATCGCCGAAAAAGGTCGCACCATCCGCTTACCGATCCACATTACCGAAAAACTCAACAAAATTAAAAAGGCTCAACGCCTGTTAGCTCAACAGCTAGGCCGCGCGGCTACTGCTGCTGAATTGGCATCAGAGTTAGATTTGACTCCCAAACAAATTCGCGAATATCTCGATCGCGCCCGCCTGCCGCTTTCCTTGGACTTGCGCGTCGGAGACAATCAAGATACAGAGTTGGGCGATTTGTTGGAAGATACTGGTACTACCCCGGAAGATTTTGCTCTGCAAGCTTCCTTGCGGACCGATTTGGATCATCTGATGGCGGAACTGACTCAGCAACAGCGAGAAGTCCTCGCCTTGCGGTTTGGTTTAGAAGACGGGCAAACCTTAACTTTGGCAAAAATAGGCGATCGACTCAACATCAGTCGGGAACGGGTGCGCCAAATAGAACGGGAAGCTTTAACCAAACTCCGCAAGCGCAAGCAAGATATCAACGATTATCTAGCCAGCTAGGTAAATTGGAGATTGTGCGATCGGTCTCGCCCGATCATCGCCAATCCCTAATCTAATATCAAATGCGGTCGCATCGGAATTAATGTTACTCACAGCTTTCGACACTCAAGATGCCGTGTCCCTGCTACAATTAATCAGGCGCAGGAACACGGCATCTTGAGTCTCCGACCTATCATCAGAAGTGCAACCGGATTTTTGATCTAAAATCTTTTGATCTAAAATCGTAAAAACCGCCGCATATAATTCGGTTGTGCCCACTTAGTTGCTGCGACTGTCCTGCTACATTAGTAATTACAGGAAAGCTAGCGGAATGCGGAAAGCTCGGCGACTTTAGTCCGCTCGATGAAAGCGAGCGGGGGACTTCAGTCCCCTTCAATCTTTCTTAAATTTATTCCTAAAACTACGGGAAATCTCAACAATTGTGCTACATAGCAATCCTAAATCATTATCCTTACCGCGAACATAAATGTGATTTCCCCAAAATCCATCTGTAGGGACACGGCATCTTGAGTGTCCCTACAGAAAATCATTTAGGATTGCTATACTATAATAGTCAAGGTTAAACTCCTTTGCCCGAAGTGGAAAACAGGGACTAAGACACACTTTTAGGCATAAACCGGGGGACGCAGAGCAGCGAAAACTCTTTAAACAGCTAGAGGTTGAATTAAACCTTAAACCAGTTAAAACAAACTATTCTTTTAGAATCGTTAAGTAGGGTAGGGCATACCCAAACTCTAGGTCAATATCCTAGTACGCTTTTGGAGATAGACCCTCTGGGGTGGCTGTGAATCAGGCTAGTTAATTGGTAGGTTTCTACGGTTAACAGGTCGGAATATTGCCTTTCATGACGCAACACTTAAAGGTCAGTCGCTGAATTAAGAATCTCAGTGGTTTTAACCCTGAGAGTGTCAATTAGTAATAAATATCAGCAGCGATCGGATCAGGTAAGGGTTATTTAACTTAACCGTCCGCGTCCAAAATAACAAGCTGTCTCTGAAACGGAGGTACTCATGAGTAATTCATCTAATAAATCCCCAGAATTCTTTGAAGAAGACGGAGAAAATGCCAATCTATTATGGCAATACGTGCAGTCAATGGCTCCCGACACTGTTTCTCAGTTGTCTAAGCCGACTTCTCACGAAGTATTTCAAGTAATGGAGCGAAATATTGTCGGACTTTTGGGTAATTTGCCTTCGGAACACTTCGGAGTGACAGTCACTACCAGTCGCGAACATTTGGGTAGATTGCTCGCCTCAGCTATGATTAGCGGTTATTTTCTCAAAAATGCCGAACAGCGAATGACTTTTGAAAAGTCCATAGAAGCCAGTGAGAGACATGGCTCGGAAGATTAGTTGATTCTTAACATTTAAGTTATACAAGTGTCAAGCCCCCCTCGCAAGATGGGGGCTTAAGATTTGAGATTTTCCATTTTTAGATTTGAGATTTGAGATTAAATAATTGAATAATTATTGATATTCTTCTTAAATATCGTGTCCGATAGAAAAACAGATATCGATCGGGTTTGTAGTGCGGACTTCAGTCCGCAAAATGGAGCGGACTGAAGTCCGCACTACGAACCATTTTGTTATGGTAATCGACGGGATATAATTTGACTAATGACCAATGACTAATGACTAATTCCCTCTTAATATAATATGTCTATTTCTCCTGTGGCCCACAAAGTTATCGGCGTTGCTGCAATCTGGAACGATCGACAACAAATTTTGATTGACAAGCGCCGACAACACGGACTGCACGGCGGTTTCTGGGAGTTTCCCGGGGGTAAAATAGAGCCTGGGGAAACCGTCGAAGCTTGCATACAACGGGAAATTATGGAGGAGTTGGGGATTGTCGTCGAAGTGGGCGATCGGCTGATTACAATTGACCACGACTACACTAAATTTACAGTTAGACTATACGTGCACCACTGCCGCCACGTCAGCGGGGAACCGCAAACGATCGAATGCGATGAAATTCGCTGGGTGACACTCGACGAAATTGACCAATTTACTTTTCCCAAAGCCAACGAACAGATTATCGCTGCACTGCGATCGAGTTAAACTGTGATGTCAAATTCGGTTGCAACTAACAACTATCAACTGTCAACCATCAACCATCAACTGTCAACTGTCAACTGACAACTGTCAACTGACAGCTATTTTTGAATTGGCAGAGTAAAGTGAAAACAACTACCTTGATCGGGTACAGAGTCTACCCAAATTTGACCGTAGTGGGCGCGGATGATGCCTTGACACAAAGACAGTCCAATGCCGTAACCGTCTGTTGATTTATCTCGCTGTAAGCGAAAGCTGTCTTCAAAAATGCTTGCGCAATCTTCTTCAGGAATTCCCGGGCCGCTGTTGCAAATGCTGACTTGAACTTTGTATGCTGTGCGGTGGAGAATAGAAAGATTAACAGTTCCTTGCTCTGGTGTGTACTTACAGGCGTTATCAAGCAGGTTGACTATGACTTGTTTGATGCGATCGGGATCGGCATAAATCAAGGGCAAATCTGCGGGAATGTCTATTTCCAAATTCAGACTTTTCGCCTGAAATTTATCTTCAAATTGCAGGATTGCATCTTGACAAATCGCCCCCAGTTCGATTTTTTTTGCTTGAATGTGGAGTTGAGCGTTTGTACCCCGGGCTGCTTCCAGGATATCTGTAATCATCCGATCGACAATTCGGATTTGGCGGCGGGCTTGTTTCATCAAATGAGCCACCAGACTCGGTGTCAAACCCGACTTTTCCCCCTCTTTCACCTTCTGATTTGACTCCAAAGTCTCCAAAGCCAAAGATGCGGCCGTCAACGGATTGCGCAAGTCGTGAGCCAGCATCGCAATAATCCGGTCTTTGAATTGCAACTGCTCTTGCAGGTGCTCTTTTTCCTGTTTGAGCCGAAAAACTTCATCAGCAAGCTGCACGAGTTCGATCGCGCAAGAAGCAACCGAATAGATGGGTTTTGGGTCGTCTCTCAGAGCTGGAGCCATATCTGGCGCAGACTGCTGCTCAATGGCGTATTCTTCTACAGAACGCTTCCAGCGGGGCCACGAGTGTTCGAGTTGGGCGATCAGATTGCTGCCGGCGAGAGTTTGCCGCGGCTCAGGATGAATTTTGAGCAGCGAGGGAGTGGCTACAAGTTTAAAGTGTTCGGCTAAATCCGGTTGTTCTCCTACGTCGATGACTTGAAGCTCAAAGTCGCACTCTGCCTTCAAATCCTTGAGGTACTTGCGGATGTGTCTGGTCTGTTCCCTGGAAGAGGAACGCTTGTCTACGAACAGCAAAAGCTGTAAAAGGGGTGCGGAATTGACCGGCTGTTCGGGAGAACAGTCGGTATCGCTGGTGCCGGATGTTGGATGGACGCTGTTGCCTTTTTCGATCGGGTGAAAATAATTGACCATTGCCGAGCCGAGTTATTTCACTTCTACTTTAATTTAATAGTTCCTTTAGATTTATGCTAATCTCCGATGATTTCATTACGGCGGGCCAATGACATTTTTGAGATGGAAGAAAAATGAGTCGCTGCGGGTGGTGGTTAAAGTGGCGATCGCCTTTTTTGTGCTGTGCCTGTTGCTGACACTGCATCGCTACTACAGCTTTTACGCTACTTATGACCAAGGCATTTTCAATCAAGTTTTTTGGAATGGCACTCGGGGTCACTTTTTTGAGAGTTCCCTCTCTTCGGCTTTGTCCACTAACGTGGTTCACCAAAACCAGATTCCCGACGTATCTTACCATCGGTTGGGGCAGCACTTCACTCCATCGCTGATGCTGTGGCTGCCAATTTACTCACTGTTTCCCTCTCCTGTCACTTTGACGGTGTTGCAGGTGACTTTAATTACGGTGGCTGGTTTAGTGCTCTATGCTCTCGCCAGACACTATCTAGAGCCAAGACTGTCGGCGACAATTGTGGTCAGCTATTACGCAGCGAACGCGGTAATTGGCCCGACATTAGGCAATTTTCATGATTCTTGCCAAACTCCGCTTTATATTTTTAGCTTGCTGCTGGCGATGGAGAAGCGCACTTGGCCGCTGTTTGGGATTCTCGCAACTTTAATGTTGGCTGTACGAGAAGATGGCGGAGTTGTGTTATTTGGGGTGGGAGTTTACTTGATTTTGAGTCGGCGCTATCCTCTGACTGGCTTGGCTGTGTGCATTCTCAGTTTTGGTTACATGATTTTGTTGACAAATCTGATTATGCCTTTGTTTTCTGCTGATATTTCCCAGCGGTTTATGATGGAACGCTTCGGTCAATATGCTGATGGTGATGAAGCTTCGACTCTCGAAATTATTTGGGGAATGGCGAGCAATCCTGGGCGGTTGATTGAACAATTATTTACGCCGTTTTTTGGTAAAATCAAGTATCTGCTGGGGCAGTGGTTGCCGTTGGCTTTGGTTCCTGCCGTAGCACCTGCTTCTTGGACGATCGCTGGATTTCCGCTGCTCAAGCTATTTTTAGCGAAAGGAGAGTCGGTGCTGGCGATTAATATTCGCTATGCGATGACTGTGGTTCCAGGGCTGTTTTATGGGGCGATTCTGTGGTGGGCCGATCGCCAACAGGAAGAAGATCAAATTAGAAGCGGCAAAAAAAACAGCTTGCGTTTTCCGAATGCCATGTTTCCTCTCCCTTCGTCTGCCAAGTTTCGGCGATTTTGGGCGTTTTGCATCTGCTTGTCGCTATTTTTTACCTTCACGTCTAACCCAAATCGAACTTTTTCGTTTATTTTGCCGGATGCGATCGAGCCTTGGGTGCAGGTTCCTCTGATTAGACAGTGGCAGCACGTGTCTCAAGTCCGGCCGTTATTGGCTGAAATTCCTGCGAATGCTAGTGTGGCTGCGACGAATACTCTTGTGCCGATTTTGTCAAGTCGCCGGGAAATTCTGAGGCTTCCGATGTTGGAATTGCGGAATGATGCGAGGGAGAGGGTGAAGATGGAATATATAATTGCTGATGTCTGGCAGTTGCAGCAGTATCAGGCTGCGTTTCGCAGCGAGAGGCGACAGTTGAAGGAAATCGTCCCGCAGATCGATCGCCTTTGGAAATCTCAAGAGTACGGCATTGTGGGCTTTGAAGATGGCACGATTTTGATGCGGAAAGGTGCTGTTTCTGACTCTACATCGGTGGCTGCTTGGGCTAGTTTTCGTCGCGAGTTGGAGCCGATTTTGAAGAAAGGGTAAGCAGAGACGGCGATCTAAATTTTAGAGTCAAGTTTGATCGATTCTGGTGGGGTGGGCGGGAGAGCCCGCCCCGAAAATACTATCCCGAAAATACTATTCAGATGCGGGAGAACTGATTATTCCTGCCAAATGTCAGCGTAGCGGCATAAATTTGCGATCGACCAACATTTTAGGCTGCGTATTATACAATGAATTTGTAAATCATAAACATTAAGATATATAAAATCTTGGGAGGGGAGAAAGATGAAAATTTTGGTACTGGCCTGGGAATTTCCTCCCAGAATAGTAGGCGGCATCGCTCGCCACGTATCGGAACTGTATCCAGAATTGGTGAAGCTAGGCCACTCGATTCACCTAATTACTGTAGAGTTCGGCCACGCGCCGATGTACGAAGTGGTAGAAGGAATACAGGTGCATCGGGTGGTAGTGGGACACGCCCGCGACTTTTTCCACTGGGTGGCAAACCTCAACCAAAGCATGGGACACCAAGGTGGCAAACTGATGCTGGAAGAAGGCCCCTTCGATCTCATCCACGCTCACGATTGGTTAGTAGGAGATGCGGCGATCGCCCTCAAGCATACCTTTAAAGTACCGCTAATTGCCACCATCCACGCCACCGAATACGGGCGCTTCAACGGCATCCACAATGACGGACAGCGCTACATTAACGCCAAGGAAAACGACCTCGCTTACAACGCTTGGCGGGTAATTGTGTGCAGCGATTATATGCGGCGGGAAGCCGAACGGGTACTATCGACTCCGTGGAACAAAATAGAGGTAATTTACAACGGAATTAGGTCAGAAAAAAAGCCCCGTCGGCACGAATTTGAGGCGATGGGTTTCCGTCGTAAATTTGCAGCAGACGACGAAAAAATAGTTTATTATGTAGGCAGAATTAGCTATGAAAAAGGCATTGCTGTATTTCTGAATGCTGCACCTAAAGTTATTTGGGAAATGGGGGGGAAAGCCAAAATAGTAATTGTTGGCGGTGGCAATACAGACCATCTCAAACTTTTAGCTTGGAACTTAGGAATTTGGCCTAAATGTTATTTTACAGGCTTCATGTTTGAGGAACATCTCGACAAATTTCAGACGGTTGCTGACTGCGCAGTTTTCCCCAGTCTTTATGAACCTTTTGGCATTGTAGCTTTAGAAAGTTTTGCTGCAAGAGTGCCGGTGGTAGTTTCGGATGCGGGCGGACTTGCCGAAGTGGTACAGCACACTAAAACAGGTGTTGTTACTCAGGCAAACAATCGGGATTCTTTGGCTTGGGGGATTTTGGAAGTTCTGAAAAATCCGGGTTACGGGCGGTGGCTGGTTGACAATGCTTATGAAGATTTGGAACGCCGCTTTAGTTGGCCGAAGTTGGCGATGGAAACGGAGTGGGTTTATCAGCGGGTGGTGGAGGAAAGGGCTGAGGTTGATTGGTAAGAATGGTGACTGTTGACTGTTGACTGTTCACGGTTGACTGTTGACTGTTGACTGTTGACTGTTCACGGTTGACTGTTCGCGGTTGACTGTGAGTCGAATATCAACTTTTTAAGTGGCAAATATTAAGGAATTGTAACACAATGATATAGATACACTCGACGTTAGCTTGAGTGGACTCGGAAGGTTTTAAAGGGAATTTGCATCTTGAATATTTTTAGCGACATCGAACCTCAACGCAAACGCAGCTTGCTGACTTTATTCACCGCAGGTCTGCTATTCTGGTCGAGTTTGGCTTCACTACTGCCAACTGTGCCGTTGTACGTTCAATTTGTGGGCGGTACAAAACAGCAAATTGGCTTTGTGATGGGTGCATTTGCGATCGGGCTTTTGCTGGCGAGGCCGCAGTTGGGTAAAATAGCCGATCGCACGGGGCGAAAACAAGTTTTACTGATAGGAGTGTCAGTTGCTGCGATCGCCCCTATAGGTTACATTTTCGCTACATCTGTCCCTTTACTGTTAGTGCTTCGTGCTTTTCACGGCATTAGCATCGCCGCTTTTACCACCGCTTATAGCGCTTTAGTAACAGATTTTTCTCCGCCCCAAAAGCGGGGTGAATTAATCGGTTACATGAGTTTGGTAGCTCCTACCGGTTTGGCATTTGGCCCGGCTATGGGCGGATTTGTGCAAGCTTGGTTTGGTTATACTCCTTTGTTTGTAATGTCGGCGGCTTTTGCAGCAATGAGTGTATTTTTTACCTGCAAAATTGCGGAACCAAATTTTGCCGAATTAACAAAATCTGACTCGCTATCTGAAGACAAAAATACTCAAAAATACTGGGAAATGCTGTGGAATCCTAGAGTGCGGATTCCGGCTTTAGTGTTATTGCTGGTTGGTTTGGTATTCGGAACTTTGAGCACTTTTATGCCTTTGTTTATCCAAGAAACCAAGGTTGATTTGAATCCGGGATTATTTTATTCTACAGCGGCAATCGCCAGTTTTAGTATGCGCTTAGTCACGGGACGGGCTTCGGACAAATACGGCCGCGGCTTGTTTATTTCTGGCGGCTTAATCTGTTATGCCGTGTCGATGTTATTGTTGTATTTTGCTAACAGCAGCGGTGCTTTTTTAGTCGCAGCTTTGGTTGAAGGTACTGCCGGCGGTACGGTGATGCCGATGATGGTAACGCTGATGTCGGATAGGTGCGAACCTCTAGAAAGGGGTCGATTGTTTTCGCTTTGTATTGGCGGATTTGATTTGGGAATTGCGCTGGCTGGCCCAACTTTGGGCTTTGTTGCTGAACAAGTCGGCTACAGAAATATGTTTGGTTTGGCTGCGGCTTTGGCTGCTTTGGCTTTGCTGATTTTCGTTACTCTGTCTAGCAAGGATTTGTCTCATTCGATGAAATTTGCGATCGGGCGAGGCAAAGATGTTTATGCTTTGAATAAGTGACGATCGGTTTGTAGTGAGGACTTTAGTCCTTCTTAACTCAAAGTAAAAAAGAGGACTGAAGTCCTCACTACAAACCTATATGGAAAAAAGAGGACTGAAGTCCTCACTACTAGCCTATAGAATTTTTTTTTAATGGGCTTGGAGGGATTCGAACCCCCGACCTCATGGTTCGTAGCCATGCACTCTATCCAACTAAGCTACAAGCCCCTGTCAAGTCCAGATTTAATCTAAAATTGATTAACTTCTTTTCTCACAGAAACTAACAGTAACACCTTTACCAAAATAATGCAAGACATTTCGCCAACTTTTTCTAAATTGCCCGATCGAGCCCAGCTAACTCACCTCGACAACAGCGGGGAAGCCCAAATGGTGGACGTTTCGGCAAAAGTGGCAACTGTGCGGCAAGCTGTGGCCGCGGGGCGGGTGCGGATGTCGGCGGAGACCTTTGCTGCGATCGAAGCGGGGAATGCGCCGAAAGGGGATGTGTTGGGCACTGCGAGGCTGGCTGGGATTATGGCGGCTAAGCAGACGGCTAATTTGATTCCTTTGTGTCACCCTCTGCCCTTGAGTAGCGTTGAGGTGCAGGTGATACCGGATGCTGGGTTGCCGGGGTATCAAATTCGGGCGACGGTGAAGATTAAGGCGGAAACTGGGGTGGAAATGGAGGCGCTGACGGCGGTTTCGGTGGCGGCGCTGACTTTGTACGATATGGCGAAGGCTTTGGAAAAGTCGATCGCCATTGAATCGATTCGTCTGGTAAGCAAAAGCGGCGGCAAATCAGGGGACTATCAAAATTTAGAGGAATAAATTTCCACTCTTGAGAGGGATGCAGAATTCAAAAAGCTGCACTTAAGATTAAAATAGGCACAGAACTACTAATATCAAGTGAAAAACTATGCCTCCTCGTTGGCCCCGCAAACCCGATCGCAACGATCCAGAGTACCGCCGTTTAGATGACCGGATGAATTTTGCCATCCACGTCGGTCTTTTTTCTGCTACAAATTCTGGTTTGTGGTTTGTTCAAAATTTGCAAAAGGCTGATTGGCCTTGGGCAGTTTCGGTAACGGGTGTATGGGCTTTAGTAGTTTTTGCCCACGCGATTTTCATTTTTGCGATCGCCGATTATTCGCCCCTCACCAAAGATTCTGGCTGAAGGCAGTTGTCGGCGATTGGTTGACTTTTTTTGACGGATCACCAATAACGTTCTGCTTTTTATATGGCTAATACTACCCAGGCGATCGAATCCTTAGCAGCCGAAATCGGCGAAAATGTCTACATTGACATTGCCAAGTGGCATTTGTATCTCCGTGATGCCCACCTGCATACGGTTGTCGCCCAACAACTTTATTCAATGCTGGAAAAGGGCAATTTAGATACTGACAAAGTTGAAGGAGTTTTGCAAGGAATTTCAGTCAAGTTGGGCGGCGGCAAGCGGGAAGTGCCGCTGGCCGATTTGATTCCGATGCAGTGTCAAGTTCATTTGATGGATGTTTTGGAGGAATTTCAGCGGAAGATGTGATTTAAGTGCGATCGACCTTTTTGATTTAAGGGCGATCGCGCTTTTGTTTCTTAGGATTGATATGCAGAGATAGAGGACACGGCAGTGCCCTTTACCTACAGCAGATCGATCGCTTCAATCTTACAAGAATGAGCTACTATTAAGAGTCGTTGGCTTCACGTTATAAACCACTCCCAAATAGTCATTCCCAGATTTGATCGCCGTTGATAATACAGCAGTTGCACTATCTAAAACTACACTGACTGACTCAAAAGTTAGTTGACTGAAAGTGACATCAATCAACTTGATTTTATCGTCCGAAGTAAAGTCAGCAATCAGATCGGCTTGAGATAGTTCCGTAGCCGTATCTTGCAATACAAAGATATCATTCCCCACGCCACCTGTAAGGATATCCAAACCAGAATCGCCATTTAGGAGATCGTTACCCGCACCGCCTGATAAGATATCATCTTGCTTACCACCGCGCAGGGTATCATCGCCTTCTCCACCTAGCAGGATATCGTTATCATTATTCCCGCTAAGAAAATCGTTGCCAATACCGCCCGCGATCGAGTCTGAACCTTTGCCGCCAATTAGTTCGTCGTTACCTCCTTCACCTAGTAAAGTATCTTCTCCTTGATTCCCAAAATAGGTGTTTGGGAAGTCTAATCCGGTTAAGAAATCGTTGCCGGAAAGGGCAAATACGCTTAAGCCTAATGCTGCTGCTGGGAAGCTGGTATCGTTGCTATCTGTTAGCAGATAAACATCACCTAATCGGGTATTTTCTGGTAAACCCGATCGCACATTGTTACTTGATACCGATGGTTTTGGCATGGCGATCGCGATTTCTACTGCCGCTGTCGATGAAGGTGTCGGTGTCGGTGTCGGAGTTGGTGTAGGCGTTGTGACTGGTGTAGGAGTTGTGACGACAAGTGTAGGCGTTGTGACTACAGGTGTAGGCGTTGTAACTACGGGTGTAGGCGTTGTGACTACGGGTGTAGGCGTTGTGACTACAGGTGTTGGTGTTGTGACTACGGGTGTAGGCGTTGTGACTACAGGGTTATTACCACCAGTCGCAATTTGTGCGTCTAACGCCGCACCCGTGTTTTCTGCAACTAGAGAATCGAGGGTTTTTTGACCGGCACCAAATGCTTTAAAGTCTTCAGTAGTTGCACCTAAAGCAACTTTTTGGACTACTGCTACTTGTTTTTGGAGTTGTGTGAGATCGGTATTAGTGGTGATCGTACTAACAATCCGTTGATTAGATGCTGCGATTACCTGCGATAGTGCTGGTGCCGCCACTGATATCTCTTGGGCGTTAAAATTAGGATCGATCGCCTTTACCCGATCGCCCACTTGGACGATTAAATCCGCCACTTGTTCGGGTTTGGTGAAATCTAAGGTTCCTGTTTGGATGCGATCGGCGATCGTACTAATTATTTGCTTGACAGCATCACCCATAGTCAGATTGCTGGCACCTTCAATTAATCCCGCTGTTTGAGTGATCGAGTTTTGGGCTACCAGCATCGCAGTTAATACCGCTTTACCACCCGGTTGTTGCCCTAGGGTAGCGGCGATCGGATCGACATAATTAATCGGGATCTCGCTGGGAATACCGAAAGCATTGGTGACTTTGGCATTAGCTTCATTGACGCTCAAGCCCCGATCGGCTAATTCAGCTACAATGCTAGTCAGTAAAGTAATTACTTCTGCATCGGGTGTCGCTTTGAGCGGAGTTTCTAGGGGTAAACCCGTACCGATGTCGGTGCCGCCAAAAGCAACTAAATTACCTTCACTGGCATCAAGTTTGCCGTTATTATTAGTGTCAAAAGTGTCCGAAGTAATATCAAAATCAAATGCGCCGTTACCGTCTGTTGTGCTTTTGGGTTCGTTCGGATCGGCGATGCCATTTTTGTTAGCATCAAAGAAGACATTCGCGCCGGCAATATAGTCGTCAATTACAAAACCACCAAAAGTAGAACTCTTGAAGCGGATTATTTCGCTAACATTGGCACCAGACGAATCCGTTCCTGTTATCTTCATCCAGTAGTCAAATTTCTGCGGGCGAGTCGCGCCGATCTCAATTTTGCGAGTTGCGGGATTGAAAGTTAACCATGAAGGGAGAGGAATCTCAGGAAAACTTAACCCATTTACTGGCTGACGATAGGAACCGCGATTTAGATCGGTTTTCCATGTAAACGCCGACTCCTTCAACGCCTTGAAATCTGCCAGGGCGATCGAATACTTAATGCTGTCGCCCGGATCGGGGTCAGTATCGGTGTTTGCAGCCAAGGTAAACACATTGCCAGTTTGAGAAAAACCTAGTGCTCCACTTTGTTGCGAAAAAGCAGAAAGATTTACAACTGGGGGGTTGTTCTTATTCGTTGGTGTGACTGGCGTTGGTGTTGGCGTTACTGGCGTTGTCGTGTTGAGCAGGATGGAGGCGGTGCTGCTGTTCCCGTTCGCCACAGCTAAGTCAGGTTTGCCGTCGCCGTTGATGTCGCCGATGCTGACAGACCAGGGGTTACGGCCAGTAGGGAAGTCAACTTTGGTGGCAAAAGTGGGGGTGGTGGCGTTGGTGGCGGTAGTATTGAGCAGGAGCGAGGCGGTGTTGCTGCCGTAGTTCGCCACCGCTAAGTCAGGTTTCCCGTCGCCGTTGAAGTCGCCGATGCTGGTGGATTCGGGACGATCGCCAGTAGCGCCAGTAGTGAAGTCAACTTTGGTGGAGAAAGTGGGGGTGGCGGCTCCGGTGGCAGTGGTGTTGAGCAGGATGGAGGTAGTGTTGCTGGAAGTGTTCCCCACAGCTAAGTCAGGTTTGCCGTCGCCGTTGATGTCGCCGATGCTGACGGATCTGGGATTAGTGCCAGTAGTGAAGTCAACTTTGGTGGAGAAAGTGGGGGTGGCGGCTCCCGTGGCGGTGGTGTTGAGCAGGATGGAGGTAGTGTTGCTGACGTGGTTCCCCACAGCTAAGTCTGGTTTGCCGTCACCGTTGATGTCGCCGATGCTGATGGAGAACGGCTGAGTGCCAGTAGCGAAGGCGACTTGGGGGGAGAAGGTGGGGGTGGCGGCTCCCGTGGCGGTGGTGTTGAGCAGGATGGAGGTGGTGTTGCCGTTGAAGTTCGCCACAGCTAAGTCTGGTTTGCCGTCGCCGTTGATGTCGCCGATGCTGACGGATTCGGGCTTAGTGCCAGTAGGGAAGTCAACTTTGGTGGCAAAAGTGGGGGTGGTGGCGTTGGTGGCGGTAGTATTGAGC
>PVWI01000169.1 GCA_003003725.1 filamentous cyanobacterium Phorm 6
CGATCGAACCCGCCACCAGACGACGGAAAATATTTATTTAACTTTCCACCATCTACAGCCTTCTTGGGAAGATTTTGATTACTAGCACTTGATTTGTCAGCAGTTGTCTGCTTTGCTTGACCTGGTTTTTGGGTGCTTTCCTGCTGAGCTTTATCCCAGCGGGATGGGGTTTGGGTTTGACCGCAGGCGGTCACTAACAGCAGTACCGACATCAGGAATGGAGCTAAGATTTTGCGCGCAGATGGTAATTTCATCGCTGTCTCCTCAGAGGATAGTTTCCTTGACAATTGTGGCTCAGGACTTCGCAATTTGTCTTCCTCGATCGGGGGATTTGTGGCTGCGGGAAAAAAATACGGGTAAAAAAATCCTCTGCTGTGTGGGCAGAGGATTTTTGGCGATGGCAAATTCAGATGGAAGAAGACAGAACGATTGCTCCACACAGTTGAGTCTGGGGGTTGGGGTAAAGAAACCAAATTTCCTTTCTTACCAGCAATCTCAAAACAATTTTTTCTGATTTTCCCTAGATTTACGAGAGAGGTTTCAGAGGATTTGTCTGTCTGTCTTCCTACCATTGTCTTGCCAAAGCGCGTAGAGCTCAGGCGTCGCTTTCAATGTAGATAAACAGCAAACCCATTACCACAACTGGCATCAGCCAGGTAACTACTGGAATCAAGATCCAAGGTAAAAAAGAAGCAGCGTATGAACCTGTCATATCAAATTCTCCCAGCTAAAGTTAGTGTGTTCCAACAGAGATATTCCCGAGTGCGGTCTAATTATTGACCAAACCACGGAAAATGGCATCAACGCCCTTAAAGTTTTCGAGTAAGAAATAGGCAGCAAAGACGCCGCTCATCCCGCCCACAAAGAAACCAGCCGTGAGTTGGCTCCAGCCTTCGCCAGTTTTCAGTGCTTCGGGAGTCATCGGATTGGCGTTTGGGTAGATGCTGTTGTCTTGCTTGAAAGAGACCAAACCGTAGGCAGACATACCTGCTGTGCCGAGTAAAACTAAGACCATTGCTGTAACCAATCCACCAAGATTAGCTGCTTCTGGATAGTCCCGGAGTGGTCCAAAGATGATTTCTGGGCCGACGAGGAAATAACCGTGTGCCAAGCCAATTTCTAGGCCTCGAACTAGGGGCGAGAGTCCTTTGCGGTAGGCTGGCAAGTTGCCAATGAATGCTTTGGTAAAATCAGAAGCACTAATTGGGGTTGCTAGATGACCCGTGAAGGGGTCGCCGTTAAAGGGTTGAATAAGTTCTGCATTTCTGGGATCGGCCATATTCTCTTTTTCCTCGCTATGCGTAAAAATTGAAGCGTTCAAGTCATATTTTACGCAGGGACGTGTTTCCTATTTGCATAATTGGCTGCGAGCTTTAGAAAAGTTCACTATTCTTTAGTTTTGGGAAGAATTTTTCTTTTGCCTCCTATACCAGAAAGCGAGTCGATCGGGCGATACTCCCAGAAAATAAGCAATAATTATTATTTGATTGATGACAGTGGTTTTGAGTATCCCAACTTGCTGCCAGCGACGGGCGGATGTCAGCACTTGCTGGGGTAATATTTCAATGCGGCCTTGTTTTTTCAACCGGTGCACAAATTCAAAGTCTTCCATAAGGGGTAAGTCGGGAAAACCGCCGATTTTGTCAAAGGTAGCTGAAGATAGAAAAATTGCTTGGTCGCCGTAGGGCATTTGCAAAAAGTTCGATCGGCAGTTTACCCCTATTTCCACCAGCCGCAGACAGAGCCTGCGGGCGTCAATCTTCAGTTCAAAGGCTCCCGCTACGGAGGATGGTTTAGCAAGTGCCTGACGCACTCCAGAGTCGTACCCGCGAGGCAAATGAGTGTCTGCGTGGAGGAACAGCAGGATCTGGCCAGTAGCAGCGATCGCACCTGCATTCATTTGGGTGGAGCGGCGGGCCGCGGTGGAGATCACTCGCACGCCCAAAGATTGGGCTATTTCAACAGTACCGTCGCTGCTGCCGCCGTCGGCGACAATTATTTCGACATTTTCAGCATTTCGGGCGGTGGAGATGACTGGGGCGATCGTATTCGCTTCGTTTAAGACTGGAATGATAATGGAAATTCTCAGATTGGGAGTTTCTAGCATACAAAATCAAGAACACCGTTAGAGTCAGTTCTGTAAAAAGATTAAGCTGAAACTCTTACCTAGAATTACCCCTTTCTTCTTCCTTTTTCCTGATATCAGTTAAATCAGTTGCCTAAATTTCTTCTGCCATACCTAATTTTTCTCGCGCCTGAGAGAATTCTCTCAAGCGCTGTCTAACCACTACTGAATTTGGTTAGACAAATACATTTACTATAGTATGACGTTGCGGTAACACAATCAAGTAATTTTAATGAATTATTGATGATAATTACTGATGAATGATTGTGAGTCGCAAAAGCTTTGATTATTGTAATATATTGATGTCTAAACCTAAGAGATCCTCTGGTAGATCGATATCTGCCAAAATAGGAAGAACAGCAATATTTAGACTTAAATTTTGGGCGATCGCCCGCGTAGAAGCAAATACTTCACTCGTTCCCCACTTAATGCCCTCGAACAATTCCGGTATCGCTCTGCGCATCCCGATCAGATAATAACCCCCGTCTTTTGCCGGGCCCAAAACTAAATCGCGATCGCTCAGTTCATCAAAAGCCTGTGCCAGAATTTCTGCTTTCAAATCGGGACAATCAGTGCCGATAATTGCCACTTTGTCAACCCCAGAATCAAAGGAATTTTGAAACGCTGCTGCCATTCTTGCGCCCAAATCCCCGTCTATTTGATTTTGATAAATCAGATCGGTTCCCAACCAGTCTTGCATCTGTTGTTGGCTGTCGCCTGTGTGGTGAATTTCTACTGATAATTGGCGGGAGTTTTGCAGAGAGAGCGCGCGGGCGATCGTCCGTTGGGCCATCAAGCGGTGCAGGTTGGCAGCGCCTGCTTTTCCCAGCACCGGAATTAGTCTAGTTTTGGTTATTCCCGGCTCGGGATAGCGGGTGAAAACAATCAGTTTTTCTGAAATCATCGATCGTCCATAATTTTTACATGGCTGTTAACAGTTAACAGTTAACAGTTAACAGTTAACAGTTAACTCATTTCTAGCATTCGCTGAATCGGCTGCAAAGCTGCTATTTGTAGCTCTTGGGGCATGGTAATTTCGGGAGTTTGATTTTTCATAGCTAGATACAATTTTTCCAAGGTATTTAATCTCATGTGCGGGCATTCGTTGCAAGCACAACTATTATTGTTACCAGGAGCGGGAATAAATCGTTTGTGAGGTGCTTGCTTTTGCATTTGGTGAATGATTCCCGGTTCAGTCGCCACAATAAAAGCTTGGCAGTCACTGGATTGAGAATATTTGAGCAAAGCGGTGGTGGAGCCGATATAATTGGCGTGGCGAAGTACGGGAGGTTCGCATTCTGGATGGGCAATTATTTCGGCTTCGGGATTTTCGATTTTGAGTTGAACTATCTTTTTTTCTGAGAAGTTTTCGTGGACGATGCAAGCTCCTTGCCAAATTTCCATGTGTCTACCGCTTTGTTCCATGACGTAGCGGCCGAGATTGCGATCGGGCCCAAAAATGATCGGCTGATTTTCGGGTATTTGATTGACAATTTTGACGGCGTTGGAGCTGGTACAAATTATGTCGCTCATTGCCTTAATTTCAGCGGTACAATTAATGTAGGAAATGACTAAGTGTTCTGGTCGATCGGCTTTGAAAGCTGCAAAGGCTTCGGGCGGGCAACTGTCGGCGAGCGAGCAACCTGCATTTAAGTCTGGCAATAATACTAATTTGTCGGGATTGAGGATTTTGGCGGTTTCCGCCATGAAGTGAACTCCGGCAAAAACTATGACATCAGCATTGGTGTTCGCGGCTTTGCGGGCAAGTTCTAGGGAATCGCCAATGTAGTCTGCGATGTCTTGAATGTCTGAGTCTTGGTAATAATGGGCGAGAATGACGGCGTTCAACTCTTGTTTGAGGGCGTTAATTGCTGCAAACAAGTCGTCGGGCAGTCGGGTTTGAGTAAAGTTCGGAGCAGGTGCGGTGGTAAACACAGTTAGAATATTCCGAAGAAGGTGGCGGCTGGACTAAAGTGTACTTTGAATTATAGTTGAATTCACCAAAAAGTGCTGGCTGTTCAGTGGAGCCAATCTAAAATCTCAAATCTCAAATCTAAAATTGCCTGGGGGAGAGTGCAAAAATTGGTCGCTGTTTCCTATCCTGAATAAGAAGGGGCTAGGGATCGATCGCACATGACAAATCAAATGAACAAACTTAAATCTATCAAAATTGCGGTGGTGGGGGACGTTCACGATCAGTGGGAACCTGAAGACGGCGAGGCGCTGAAGCATCTGGGCGTTGACTTGGTGCTGTTTGTGGGGGATTTTGGGAATGAGTCGGTGGAGGTGGTACGCGCGATCGCCCAATTGGACATTCCCAAAGCAGTGGTATTTGGCAACCACGATGCTTGGTATACAGCGACGGAGTGGGGGCGGAGTCGATGCCCTTACGATCGCCAACAAGAAAATTGGGTAAAACAGCAAATAGACTTAATGGGAGAAGCTCACGTCGGTTACGGGAAACGAGATTTTCCCGAATTGGGCGTAACAGTCGTCGGAGGCCGCCCGTTTACTTGGGGAGGCTCAGATTGGAGGTACAACGATTTTTACTCGGAGTGGTTTGGGGTAGAGAGTTTTGCAGAGTCGGCCAGGCGCATTGCAGAAGCTGCGGCAGAGGCGGACTGCGAAAATGTAATTTTTTTGGGTCACACGGGCCCGACGGGCTTGGGAGAGGCTCCGGGCGACCCCTGCGGGCGAGATTGGAAGCCGCTGGGAGGGGATTGGGGCGACCCGGATTTTGCTGTTGCGATCGATCGAACTCGGAGTTCTGGTAAGCACATACCTCTGGTAACTTTTGGTCATATGCACCACAAATTGCGGCACACAAAACAGGACTTGCGGAAGTCGCTAAGCGTGAGTGCGGAGGGTACGGTTTATTTGAATGCCGCCAGCGTACCGCGGATTGTGGAGAGAGAATGCTCAAAACTGCGGAATTTCTCGATCGTCCTGCTGGAAAATGGCATAGTGTCGGAAGTGTCTCTGATTTGGGTGGGAGACGATTTCGCTGTGGAGAGAGAACAAATTCTTTATCGGCGCGCTGAATCTGCGACTATTTGTAGTTAGAGACAATTGCTGGTATGATAAAACTTGTGCGCCCGGAGAGGTGGCAGAGTGGTCGAATGCGCCTGACTTGAAATCAGGTGAACTGAAAGGTTCCGTGGGTTCAAATCCCACCCTCTCCGTTTTTGATAACTAGCAAAAGAACTCGTAAAAAAAACACCCCCGCAGGGGTGCTGTTGCTTACCAGTTCTTTTGTCTAGCCAACTGACTTAACTAAACCCTTCCTCATCCGCTGGGTCGCCGTAGGGATCTTCGCTGGCCGGGCTGATATCGCCGAACTGTCCCGCATCCGCTACGTACGAGTCAGCCGGGTCGCCGTAGGGGTCTTCGCTGGCCGGGCGCACGTTGCCGAACTGTCCGGCATCCGCTACGTAGGAGTCTGCCGGATCTCCGTAGGGGTCTTCGCTGGCCGGGCGCACGTTGCCGAACTGTCCAGCATCCGCTACGTTGTCGGCGGGGTCGCCATAGGGGTCTTCGCTGGCCGGGCGCACGTTGCCGAACTGTCCGGGATTTGAGGGATCTTCGTAATTGGCGTCAGGATCGACTTGCTCGCTGTCTGGCCCGACGATCGCATCTTTTATTTTTCGCAAAAAACTGTCTACCACGATCGAGTTCCTCTTTATTTATGGGTTCAAAGGCGACTGTTTTAGATTCGGAATTCGAGATTTAATTAAAAATCAGCCAACCGGCTATCTAAAATGTCAAATGGTTTGGTTACTGTGCCGGAACAGCAGTTTTAGCTTCCGGCAAGCTAGTGAGGTCTTTACCTGTAGTTTGGTTGTTGTACCCCTGGAAGTCCCGGTAACGCGCTGCTTCCGACTCCGGCACTTTAATTCCTTCTGGGGGCGGCGTTACCCAGTGAGCGCGATTCTGGGCATCGCGGTAGTAAACGCGACCGTTTTTGGAAAGGTAATATTTTCCCTGTGCCCCCTCTTGTTGTTTATTTTTGTGCTGATTGTAGATGTAGTAAAGGGCGGCTGCTCCTGCTAAAGTAATCCCTACTTTTTGAGCGTTGCTCAGTCCTTTTTTCGCTTGTGGCGAAGGACTCGGGCCGCGATTATTTTGAACTGCTCCAGCGCGAGTGTCGTCAACAGGAGGCGGGGGGGCGGAACTTTCCTTAGAACCGCAAGCACTCAAGAACGGAAATGTCAGCAGCGTTGTCAGCAGCAGAGCCATGAAGCGCGATCTTCTGGGTTCAGGTTTGATTGTATTCATTACCGCTCCAAATTGTCGGGATTACAGGTACGGTGTGTTCTGGCGAGGTTGAGGAACCTGAGCTGCTACCAAACGTTTTGTAAGTAAATTAATTTCTCAAAGCAATTTTGATATAAATAGTTGCTGAGAACTTACAACAGCGCAGGTAAGATATTCCCTTTCTATTCAATCATTCTCAAATATCTCTAAGATTGACTCATTCCAGAGATATAAATAAAATTTCTGTTATTTCAGTCCGCAGGTATATGTAAATGCGCGCCCTCGCATCCCAATAAATTCCGTTTGTGGACTGAGATAAGCGAAGTGAAGCAGACGGAGGCAAGTCCGAAACCCTTTCGCAGCTTTTGAGCGAGAGCAAGGAGGCGGGATTTAATTGCGCCTCCCTGCTTGTCTGAAGATTGCGACAATTTTTTTTGTGGAAATTCTGGAGAGGTCGATCGCACTCCTGTATGAATAATTAACCGCGAAAGAAAGCCGCCGGAGCTTTTCGGATATTTATGAAATTTAAAAATTTAGTTACTGTTGGATTGTCGATCGCCGTTGTATTCGCTGTGACCAAATATATACCTGATTCTATTCAACAAAACCAAGTCAAGCAATTGCTGGAAACCAAACAGTGTCCCGAATGCAATCTCAGCAATGTCAACCTAAAGGGAATGGACTTACAAGGATTTAACTTGCAGGGAGCTAACCTAGAAAGTGCTGACTTATCAGGAGCAAAACTGGCGAATGCCAACCTAAAAAATGCTAACTTAAACAAAGCCAACCTGACTGGAGCTGATTTGGGATGTAGTGGCATCAGTTTCAATATTGAGACAAATGAAAAAGCAGCAAATATGGATTTTAAAGTCAGTGCTGTTCCCGAAAAGAATAACCCAGAAAATGCAGTAGCTGGTTTCAACATGAAATCAACAGATATAGGAACCACAATGCGTTTCAACCTGCCGGGATGCGCCGATTTCGAGAATGCTAGATTGCAGGAAACTAAAATGCCCGATGGCAATATTCACCCTTAATTTCAGTAAATATAGCAGTCGGTTTGTAGTGAGGACTTTAGTCCTATTTCTGGGTTTAAGAAGGACTAAAGTCCTCACTATGAACCTGAATTTTTAATGGTTAATCAGGACTTGTTTAAGAAGGACTAAAGTCCTCACTACGAACCTGAATTTTTAATGGTTAATCAGGACTTGTTTAAGAAGGACTAAAGTCCTCACTACGAACCTGAATTTTCAATGGTTAACCAGGACTGGTTTAAGAAGGACTAAAGTCCTCACTACGAACCAATATTTTCAATTTTTAAGCTTTGTTGAGTTTAAACAAGAAACCGCCGCCTGAATAACAGGTGGCGGTTTTTTTAGGCAAGTAATTGCCAGCTAAAATTAGTGAGCAGAACCGTTACCGTGATACTTGTCGCTATCGTAGAATCCGTTTTTTGTGCCGAAGAACAGACAGCAAACGGTGAAAACTGCTGTCAAAACTGCTAAAACTAACTTAACGTCCATAATGCAAGTGTCTCCTATTGAGTGCAAATACTCAGATTGTAGAGTCTTTTTGGCTGGCGCGGCCATCTACCAGGGTAGCGCCAGAATTGCTGGGCTGTACTCTGGTGCGACAGTTTCCTGACGGGGAGACGATTCGGGGAATGATTGTCGAAACTGAAGCTTATGGCCCGGGAGATCCCGCTTGTCACGCTTACGGGCGTCGCACTCCCCGCAATCTCGTGATGTTCGGGCCTGCGGGTATGAGTTATGTTTACCTAATCTATGGGATGTATCATTGTTTCAACGTCGTGACGGATACAGACGGAGTTGCTAGCGGTGTGTTAATTAGGGCTTTACAGCTAGATAGTGTTCCCAAAGGGTTTTCGCATCTCCCTGAAAAAAAACGATCGCGCCTCGCCTCTGGGCCAGGGAAACTGTGTAAGGTACTTGAGATCGATCGAACTTTAAACGCTTTACCTTTGGATGCAGGCCAACTGCTGAGGTTGGAACACCGGAGTGCCGAATTTCAGGAGGCGATCGAGTCAGGTACGGTTAATATTGTGCAAACTACGCGGATCGGGATTTCACAAGGGATTGATTTGCCTTGGCGTTGGTATATTGGGAACTGTACGGCTGTATCTACATTCAAGTAATGTCAAAGATGTCAGTGTAAATTTTGTCACTTATCTCAATCAAATTATGGCTTACTCTTCTGAAAACCCGATCGTACAACTGAAAAAATGCCTGATGCTAGCTCAGGATGTTGGTAGCCACGCCGAAGCTACCCGAGCTTTCGAGCAATTGTGCGGGATTATCGATGCTGAAAATCCGATGGCGGCGCAACTTTTGGAGATGCTGTGGGAAGAAGCTATCATGGCTAGGCGATCGGCCTTATTTTGGCAGCAAATGAGCGATGTTGAGAAAGATATGGCTAATAGAATGATGGAAAATATGACGCAGATGCGGCAAAATTATTTGCGGCTGATGCAAGAAATGTAGGATTTGGGGAATGGGGAATGGGTAATTGCTAATTGGTAATTGCCCGAACTCCGATCGCCTCGCGAGAAAAACGAGTAACAGAAGCAGATTTTACTGCCGCGAGGCTCATCGTCCACCAGGCAATATGTGCGTATTGAGCGCAGTCGAACCAAGTGAAAGTGAAAATCAGATAAGCAATAGCAACCGCTTCAATACCGCGCCGAGACGAATTCATCGCTAAACATACATAATATCCCCAAAGTGCAATGCTAGCCAGCAGCCCTAAGATGCCAACTGATAGAGTTGTATCGAGAATCCAATTGTGAGCTTTGTAAGTAGGAATTTCTCTGGTGCTGATTTCACCTTTTATGTTAATATAGTCGTAGGTAAACTCGTCTAAATTTACAACGATCGGAGTTACTTGAGGATTTCTGATGTAGGGATAGGCAATGCCAAAACCGTCAAATCCCCATCCAAATAATGGGCGTTTTTTGATACCCCGCGCTGAGAGTGTCCACATCGGCGATCGGCTAGACATGATTTGTGCGATCGAAGGTTTGCTCCAATCTAGCGGTCTGTTGACGGTCATGATGCCAATAGCGATTATGGCGATCGGAACAATGCCTACAAGGATTTTGTAATATTTGCCTCTGAGCAAATAGACACTGGCAACTATCAATGCTAAAATAGCACTTCGGGTAGATGTTAGCAGCAGTGCGGGAACAGTTAAAGCCAAAGTAATTGCCGTTAATTTAGTTGTGGTAAATCTCCCAAACCAACCGACAAGAGCAGTAATTATTATTAATGCTAAAACTATAGCTGCGTGGCCGCGATGGGAGTACAATCCTATTGGTTGCTGCCCTTGAAATATGCTGCTGGCATTAACATCAGCTCGGATAATTTGCCCCATTGTGGCGGTGTAGTCGATCCGCCAGTCGATGATTTGGGGGAAGATACTAAGAGAAAGGATGATGCCGCCAATTAGCAGTCCTTTTAGTTGGGAATTTATGAGTTGCGGGGGTATGGTTAAGAGCAAGCTGTTGCTGAGGGTGAAGGCCGCAATTAACAGCCAGTAGAGCCAGCCGTCTCCCATTTGGTCTTGACCGAGGAAAGAAGTTAAAGGGAAGGGACTTTGTAGAGTGGAGATAGCTCCGATTGAGAGAAATATTGTCCACAGTATTAGCGTGATTTTCCCTTGTCGGGGAATGGTTAGGGCTTTTTTTGTTCCCACAAGAGGGCGAGATTGACTCCTACTATTAGCCAAATAATTAATACTTTGGGGGAAGTCCAGATGAGACCCCGGCTACTTCCTGTGGGGTTGATGAGGATGATGCTGAGGTAAACAGGATGGTGTAGAGGGTTTTCATTACTCTTGGTTTTTCCGGTTTTTGAGTCTTTTAATTACAGGTAATATAGCGAGGCCAAATAAAGTTCCTAATGCGGTGGTTGGTTCGGGAACGGCTTCTGCGGGGAGGGCGTCGTCGTCGGTGTTTTTAGCTGAGACTTTTGGAGTTTGTGCGGTGAGAGTATCGTCAAGATACGATAGTTCTGGGTCTTCAAGTAAGTCGCTGCTGATTCCTGCTAAATCTACTGCATCAGAATTGTTATCCTCTGAAGATAGTTCTGGGTCTTCCAGTAAGTCGGCACTGATGTCTGCTAGGTCTGCGTTATTTTCGTCGCTGTCTGTTGATGATAGTTCTGGGTCTTCGAGTAAGTCGCTGCTGATGCCGGCTAAATTTACTTGGTTTTCGTTGCTGTCTGCTGATGATAATTCTGAGTCTTCAAGTAAGTCGCTGCTGATGTTGGCTAAATTTACTTGGTTTTCGTTGCTGTCTGTTGATGATAGTTCTGAGTCTTCAAGTAAATCACGACTGACGCCAGCTACGTTCGCATTGTTCAAATTGCTGTCTGTTGATGATAATTCTGGGTCTTCGAGTAAGTCGCTGCTGATTGCTGTTAAGTAGTCAGTGTTAGCTTTGCTACTGCTCTCAACAAGCGAGCTTGAACGCAAGCTCTGGGCATTAGCGTTTGGTATCGCAGAACTGGGAACCGCCCGAATCGGACGCCCGCCCGGACTCGGTGCTGGTGCTGGGCGTGGACTCGGTGCTGGCGAACTGGGCCCCTGAAAGGGTGAGGGTGATGTAATAGTTGTTGATGTTGAGACAACGACAGTTGATGATGTTGATCCTAGTGGAGATGTTACCCAAGGTGTAGGTGTTGGCCAGGGTGATGAGGTCCACGGTGTCGAAGTCCACGGTGTCGAAGTCCAAGGTGTCGAAGTCCAAGGTGTCGAAGTCCACGGTGTCGAAGTCCAAGGTGTCGAAGTCCAAGGTGTTGGTGACGCGCTTGGTTGAGGTGCTGGACGCGGGGTTGGTCTGGGTGTTGGTGATGGTATTGGTCTGGGTGTTGGTGATGGTGATGATGCTACGTAGCCTATGCCACCGCCACCGCTAGCATCACTACGGACCAACTTAGGTTCAGGGAAGTTGGGTATCTTAGGTATGGATGGGAAGGGGACGGGAAACGGGATTGGGTTTGGAGTTGGAGCTGGAACGGGAACGGGAACGGGCACTGGTTGTTTGCGACGAAATATTTGATTTCTCCAACCCCATCCGATTCCGTTGTAAATTCTGAGTGTCCTGGTTCTAGTTCTTGGAATAAATGAAACCTCTTCAACCAAGTATAGCTCCGCATTCCACGTATGATTGTTCAAGGGATCGATTCTATATGGTGCATCTCCAAAATACTTGTATGTAGATACACTTCCTTGATGACCAGAATAGTACGGCGTTGTTTGTCCAGTACCAATGTCAAGAATGTTTTCAATGTCGTTATGTCTGTTAGTTGTGAGACTGTGGTTACTCTTCACCCGTTGAATCCATTGGAGTCTTCTGGGATTTGTACTGTCAATTTTGGGGTCGTTACCTTTTGGATGGTACTCTAAAAAAAGACTAGACCCAACTCCTCCTTTTGAAGGAAAGAAGGCCTCCCGTCCGCAGTCAGTTTGAGGACCGCAGGCATAGTAATTTTTAATGTCAAAACTTCCCTCTAATTCTGTTCCTGTCTCAAAAATCCATTTTCCCGGATACCTTCTAGAAAAGTTGCTTAGTAAGCTTTTAAACTCATTAGTTCCACCTGCTTTAATAGTAGTAGGTGGAATTATCCAAGCCGCACCCTCGGCATCTCCCAGAGTGTAGGGGACATAGTAGTCTGGAGGATTTAAGGACTTAATAGTAAACGCAACCCCAGGCTGAGCTGCGAGTGTGATAAAAAGTGTTGTTGTGAACAAAGCTAAAGGATACTGTCGTAATATCATTTTTCTGATCCTCACAAGTTAATAGTTAAAAAGAGATCAGCTTTTTAGGAAATCATATACAGATAGTAACTGTGACTAAAATTCGTATCTTGTCTGCACTATACGAAATTCCTCATAAGGCGTAAAAACCACGCCTGTCCACAGAGGTTCTAAGAATCTCCAGGGTGTCATACCTCCATCAATTTTTCCTGTTTGAGAGTGGTTTTCATAAGTAAACCGAACACTATATATACCTGGTTTCAAATTGCACAAAGTCCAAACTCCACCACTACCGTCATAGCCTGTAAGTCCAAGCTGGAAGCCACGCCAACAGAACTTGGCATTTATAAAGAAGGTCAAACTTTCTTGTGGGAGAACTAATAAAAAATCTGATTCGGTCGGTGTTTTGGTTGCATTTCTAGCATAGCTTAGTTCTATTAATTCCCTATCTCCTCGTTTAAGTTCTGGAAACAAATGGAAACAAATAAACCGATAGGATGTTGAGGAATTGTTGGTAATGCGAATCCCAAACTGTACGGAGTTTTTAAGACCCTTGATATTTGGGATTATTAGCTCTCGCTCTGGGACTAAAGTTTCAAACCGGATGCCATCTACTTCAACGGCATTGTTGTCACTTGATTCTCCTATAGTCATGATGCTTTTCCTCCTTATTGATCCTAAAACCGAAAACAATACCTCATCGCCCTCTGGATTACCAAGTCATCAACGGAAAAACCAGAACCAAATAATCACACCAAATACCATCAGCCAAAATAATTTCCTCCAACTCCCACTCGACTCTCCGGGATATTCAACCAAAGTATACTTGTAATCCCAACACAGGCTCACAATCATTCTTCTTCGGTGCAGGAGTCGGCCAAGTACGGGTAGATGCCGACCAATAATCGTCTGGCATACTCTGCCGTCTGCTGGGCAGATAACCGTAAGTTAAATGCAGCCTTGAACGAGGAGGTAAGCGTTCTTGAAGAGCAAGTTCCTTCTTTGTTACCTGCACAAACTCTGACTTCAGTTCCCTGGTGCGATGAGGCCCAATTGTTCGACTGCAACTGATACAAAACTGATTGCAAGCCAGCTTGAGAGGGTAAGGACAGTTAAAATTGTCACAGTAATGTTTTTCGCCGTAGTTCATAACGGTGCCTTTGATTTCCCTGATTAATGAGTTGACAGACAGACAACCACAGTCCTGGACGCATTGTAACGGTGTAACAAAATTTTGAGACTTGTGTTGAGCGTAAAGGTTGGAAAGGCTTCTATTGTTTGATGGCAATTGATATAAAACTCGTTACGTGCGAGCTTTTTTAGTTAAAGAGATTGAGATTGGTCGCAGTAATGCTTTTCGCTGCGGTGTTTTTGACCGTAGTTCATAACTATTCATTAGATTTCCCTGATTAATGAATTGATAGCTAACACTTGAACTGATTCACTAAAATTAGCATAAATATTTGGATATGGATACAGGGTTTATACGGAGCTTTTTGGAATTTACTTTCTATCCGAAAGTTAGGCTTAATTAGATATTTTTGTGTTAGAAAGAACTTAACTTCACAGCATCTTTATAAAAAAATATGAGTTCCGGCGTTTCGGATCAGTTGTTGTCAAAAGCGTCAAGAGGACTGCTGGAAATGAAATTGGCACTCTCGTACATAAGCTAACTTTACACAATCTTCACAAAAGAGAGAAATTGTGTCAACTTAACACTTATAGCCTTTCTCAGAAATATGAGGTATCATGTTACTGACACTCACTCGTGAGGATCCAACAGAGAAAATTAGATCA
>PVWI01000023.1 GCA_003003725.1 filamentous cyanobacterium Phorm 6
AAGATAAATTGTGTTTTTTTATGATCCTAAATTCAAAACAGAGCAAGTGTCCAAAAAATCGATCGCCAAGCAAGAGTTTAAGTTCTTGCCTGCTGCTCGTCTTTGCCAGCACCGCCTTTTGCCACCCTCAATCGTCGGCGATCGCTACCGATACCGGCTCCATTCAGCTACTTTCTCAAGCGCCCCAGAGCGAAATTAACATACTCTACGTGAGTTCTAGCGGTGGTAGCGACACGGCAGGTAATGGCAGCGATCGAGATCCGTTCAAAACCCTGACCTACGCCTTAAGCGTCGCCCCGCCCAAAACAGCGATTTTACTAGCGCCCGGTACTTATAGCGCTCAAAGCGGCGAAAAATTTCCGTTAATGCTCAGGCCCAGCGTGACTGTTCAAGGAAATCCCAGCACTCGCGGGCAGAATATTGTGATCAAAGGTGGAGGAGACTTTATTAGTCCGACTTCGGCGGGTCAAAATATCGCAATTTTAGGTGCAGACGGGGCGGGGCTCAGCGGGGTGACGGTGACAAATACCAACTATCGCGGTTACGCTTTGTGGATCGAATCCAGTTCTCCGATCGTGGTTAACAATACTTTTTCGGGGAGCACTCACGATGGGATTTCGGTAGTAGGTACTTCCAGGCCGACGATTGGCGGGAATTTTTTCTCGAAAAATGGAGCTAACGGGATCACGATTTTTGGCAGTTCCCGACCGGAAGTTCGAGATAATACCTTTGAAAACACTGGATTTGGGGTAAATGTAGCGCAGAATGCGAAGCCTTTGTTGATCGGCAACAAAATTACTCGGAATAAGGACGGCGTGGTGGTGCAAGCTGATGCTAGACCGGTGCTGCGTAACAATTATATTGAGAGTAATCAGCGGGATGGAATTGTGGCGATCGCCCGATCGCTTCCAGATTTGGGAACTTCAGCCGAACCGGGCGGAAATGTGATTCGCAACAATGGTCAATACGATGTGAATAATGCGGCGAAAGGTCAAGTAATCCCAGCTTACGGTAATCAATTGTTGAGCAATCGGACGACTGGATCGATCGATGTGGCGGGAACTTTTAGCGCGCCGCAGCCCATTGCGGGAAGTGCTTTGCAGCTAAGAGTCGATCGACCTTCGAGTATCGGTGGCCCAGAAACTTCTCTCCCTGTTTACACTCCTGGGCGGCTAACTCCCCGAGTTGAAAGAGCGCCAATTGCGCCACCACAGCCTGTTTCCATGAGGCCGTCAAACCCTCAGTTGCGGCAAGAACTTGCTCCGAGAAATGCCACTGCTGCATCGATTGTTCCAGGGGCGATCGCAATTCCCGTACCAGATCCCGATGCTCGATCGGTTCGAGAAAGTTCAGTACAGCAACCAATAATTCCGCCCAATTTTGATAGTTCGAGTTCGGATTCTTCTGAGGGTAAATTGCCGGTTCCTGGCCGCAACATTCCTCTAGGAAGGGGCGGCTACGTACCTGCTGTTTTAGGGGGTAATTCTGTAGCAGGTTCGGAGAATTCGCCGTCATTCGATCGAGCTATTGCTTTGGGTTTCCGGTATCGAGTTGTGGTGGATGCCGAGAGTTCGGGCGATCGACAAAAAATATTCTCCTTGGTTCCCGATGCTTTTCGGACTTTTACCAACGGGCGATCGGTGATGCAAGCCGGCGCTTTTCGGGAGCGCGAAAAAGCTGACGAATTGCTTCAAATTCTCACCGTTAACGGTTTGAATGCTCGCATTGAAGACATCAAATGAAACGGTCAGTCAGGTTCGATCGTTCGGACTTCAGTCCGCATCAAAGTCAGGTTCGATCGTTCGGACTTCAGTCCGCATCAAAGTCAGAGGACTGAAGTCCGAACGATCAAACCAATTTTATTTGCGATCTGCCTAATATGAGTTGTATACATCAAAAATTTTAGGGCCTAGCATATCGGATGCCAGACCCTAAAACATTTGTGAGTTAAATTGATTCAAGTGGGTTTTTAGCTTTGCTGAAATTCAGCAAATAGCTACTACTAAGGTGGATTTTTTGGCAACTAATCTGCGGGCGAGCTAGCTATTAGCGGAGCCTATTCAGACTTCTGTGTTTGATTATGCGATCTTCATTCTAACTTGATAACTGTCGATTTCTCAAATCGCCTCAAGCTATTTCACGAATTTCGATCACAATGTCAACCTTTCTTTGCTAATAAACTACCACGATTCAGGCGTTACCTGCGAACTAGAGTCGATCGGGACAAATACTCTAATTCAAATTTTTTATCCAAGTTTTTTGTGCTTCTTGGTTTCTGCCCCTCATGTATTTAGACTAACACCAACTCCGCGCCTGACACTACTTTGTTTACCAAACTTGACACTTTTTGACAGACCGAAATACTTCCCAAAGCGATTATTAACAATTTGTACGATCACACGTTAGCGCAACGTGCATATCCGGCAATATTCGCCTGCTGTCACCGCAGCAGAGCTTCCCAAGTAGCGCGGCCGACAATGCCGTCTGCTGGTAGCTGATATTTTCGCTGAGCAGCCTTGACAGCAGCTTCAGTTTCCGGGCCGAATACGCCGTCAGCTTTTCGATCGCGCAAAAATCCCTTGGCCCGCAGTCGCTCTTGCAAGTCTCTGACTACTGGGCCCCGCATTCGTCTTCTCAAAACGGGAAAATTGGTGGGCTGCGTTTGGGGGTTAATCTCTGGGTTTTCGCTCGTTGCGGGAGTGTTGGCGATCGGGTTTTCGATCGCGCCCGAAGCCACAGGAAACAGCCGATTCCAAGTATCTTGACCCACTATGCCGTCTGGGGCGATGCCCGCAGCTTCCTGGAACTTAGACACGGCGGCGGCTGTGCTTTGTGAAAAAATGCCGTCTACAGTCTCAGAGTAAAATCCCAATAATATTAGTGCGGCTTGGAGTTCGCTCACGGACGAGCCGCGGCTGCCCAATTTGATAGCGGGACGGACGATCGCACCGGTTTGGGCGATCGGGCTGTTGCTGTTAATCTGTTCGGAGGTAGGTAGCTGTGCCTGAGCAGGAGTAGAGGCGATCGCGCCCATTGCCAAAAAACCGGACAAACTCCAGCCCAGGAGCAAATTCGGAACCTCGCGGGCTTTATTCCAGCTTGCTGTCAGGTTTCGGGACATAGGAAATTTGACCTCTGCAAAACTCCGTAGCGATCGTACATCAAATCTGGCAAAAATTGGGCATCGGGCATCGGGCATTTTTGATTCCCAGTCCTTCCCTCTGATCGAAAAATTTATCCCCTAAAATAGCTGCAATCGGCAAAAAAACTGCTAGATTGCCGTAGAGCAAAGATTAAACCGCGTTCATTGGGCCCCAACACATGACCGAATCCAGCAACCCCACCAGAACCGCTAGCCAAATAGACATCGGCAATGTCAACATCGGCAACTTCCAAGTCGGCAGCATCAGCGGCAACAAATACAACGACTTCAACGCCAACGGGCGGTCCGATGGTGCAGATGTGCCAATTCCCAACTGGCAAATCTACCTCGACCTCAACAACAACGGCCGATTTGACTTTAACGAACCTTCTACCCTCACCAACGCCCAAGGCAACTACACCTTCGTCAACCTGCCGCCGGGGACTTACCAAGTTAGAGAAGTCCAGCAGCCGAACTTTCGCCAAACTACGCCCAATCCCGCACCGATCGCCATTACCAGCGGCACAAACGCCCGTAATATTAATTTTGGCAACAACTTCAACGCCGGGACGATCGCCGGTACAAAATTCAACGATATCAACAGCAACGCCCGCCTCGATCCGGGGGAACAGCCCCTCGCCAACTGGCAGATTTACCTTGATCTCAACCGCAACAACAGGCTTGACGGTGGCGAACCTTCTACTATTACAAACCTTCAAGGCAATTACGCATTTGTCAATATTCCCGCAGATACATATTTGGTGAGAGAAGTCCAGCAACCGGGTTTTCGCCAAACTACGCCAGACCCCGGGCCGATTAACGTTACTTCCAACGCCACTATCAACAACGTCAATTTTGGCAATGTCTTTTTTGTCGGCAGCATCAGCGGTATCAAGTACAATGACCTGAATGCCAACAGCATCCGAGACGCGACCGACCCGCCTCTGGCTAACTGGCAAATTTATCTCGACCTCAACGGCAACAACAGCCTCGATCCGGGCGAACCGAATACCATCACTAACCCGGAAGGTAACTACACTTTTGGCAATGTTTCCCCCGGCCGCTATTTGGTGAGGGAAGTTCAGCAGCCCGGATGGGTTCAGACTACGCCAAATCCAGGGGCGATCGACATTACGGGCAACACTAACGCTGTCGGCGTCAATTTCGGCAACAATTTCCCCACCGGTAGCATCAGCGGCTTCAAGTTCAACGACCTCAACGCTAACGGCATCAACGAACCCACAGAACCGAGAGTTGCCAACTGGCCGATTTACCTCGACCTCAACAACAACAACGCCCGCGATCCGAACGAACCTTCGACTTTAACAAACCCCCAAGGCAATTTCTCTTTTATAAACTTGCCCCAAGGCACTTATTTCGTCAGGGAAGTCCCGCAGCCCGGTTTTCGACAAACCACGCCAAATCCCACTCCCTTCACTGTCGGCAACGGCACAAATGCCACTAACATTAGCTTTGGCAACGTGTTGGTAACGGGGACGATCAGCGGTGTTAAATTTAACGATTTTAATGCCAACGGCCGTCTAGATGCTGGGGAACCGCCGATCGCCAATACCCAAATTTACATTGACCTGAATAACAACAGCCGTTTAGATCCGGGCGAAGCGAACACCTTTAGCGACAGTCAGGGCAATTACAGTTTCCGCAATGTTCCGGTAGGTAGTTATGTAATTAGGGAGGTTCCGCCCCCAGGCTTCATTCAAACGACTCCGCCTGCGCTGGTGGTTGTCTCGGCAGATATTCGGGCCAGCAGCATTGATTTGCTGACGGGAGAGGCTGGGGGTCGATCGGCTAAATCTTTGAGTGGCGACTCGCTGACGGATGGGGGCAACTCTGCGGGTGCGGAACCGGAGGCTTTGATGGCGGCTGATAGCTTGCTTTCGAGCGCTGGTCGTGCTATTTATCCAATTAGTGATTTTTTGGTCGATCGACAAGCGGCTAGTTTAGGCAATCTTCCTAACTTAGGGCAACAGAATGTCGGTCGGGAGCCAAATACACAAGTGGGTGAATTTGTCAATAAAAATGAATTAATTAATTGGAATCTCGGAAACTCTTTCGTGCCGTCGGGTGCGAGGGATTTGTCGGTGATGTAGGGTAAAAAAAAGTAGGCGCGGCGCGGCGATCGGGAACCGGAATCGCCGCGAAGCCCAAACCGCCGATCGACAGTGGGAAGTGGTTAAAGGGCGATCGCGTGATACCCTACAGTTGTTAATCCCCAACGCCAACGTCAGAGCTTGGGGAAACCCAAAGCTGCCTTGTCTATCGGGAAAAAAATTCAGAGGAACTAACATCTCTGTTTTGAGGAATTCTCAGACAATCCCCCAAGCGCGATCGACCTTGTGGCCGAGTCGAGAGTTACGGACGTGCAGTTAATCAAGCGCGTCTTTCATTTCTCAAAAAATCAACTGTCCCGGTGCGCCAGAACTCCGCCCACAAGTCTTGAAGATATGCCGCTCAAATTGCCAGCATTCTTCAAAACCTGATATACTGGCGTGCGGTAAAGCTTAATGGATTTTTGTGTCAGGTGTCAGGTGGGACACATTACATCGAATACAGACATATGTAAAATCTAGTAGTGGTGGTCAGGGGTTGGCAAAAGCCGATCGGCATTGACAAAAAGATACAGCAGTCTGTAATTTACGTGAATTTAGGTGTGAAGGAGACAAATCATGGCAGAAACAGATAATAGTCAAGAACGTATTGCCCAGCAAGTACGGCCAGTTTCGGGGCTTCCTTTTGGGAATGCTGGTCTGGCAATTCTAGGAATCAAGTTTAATGACCTGAACGCGGATGGCATCAGACAGGCAAATGAACCGGGTCTGGCGAATATCCCCATCCTCCTCGAATCAGCAACCAGCACCAACGGTGTATTTAATGCTGGTACTGGGGAATTAACAACCACGACGGATGTTAACGGCGCGTTCTCATTCATCAATCTTGTCCCTGGCAACTACGTACTCACAGAAACGGTAATACCCGCTGGTTTCCGTGCTACTACCCCCAATCCCCTCGCCGCCACTGTTAGCAACAGAGATGTCAACGTTTTCTTTGGCAACACCGCAGTTGTAGGCAGCCGGATTATCGGATGCAAATACCTCGACATCGATGCCGACGGTTTTCGAGATGGGAATGAACCGGGCATTAAAAACGTCAGAATCTATATTGATTCCAATGGCAACGGCCAACGCGATGCAGGAGAACCCAACACCTTAACAGACAAAAATGGTGCATGGTCGTTCAACGTAGCACCCGGAAGCTACAAGATTCGGGAAGAACGGATTACACGACAAATTAATTCTGTCACCGGACTAGAAGTTAACTCTCCGAGCGCAGAACCGTTAGAAACACAAGATTTTCCCCAAAGCACTCCCCCCGGTAACGTTCCCGTACTGGACGTGACGGTAGCAGCCGGTCAAACCTTTGCCTGCGCTCAAGTTGGCGACACTCCGCTCTATCAAATTGAAGTTAATAAATTTCAAGACATTGATCGCAACGGTTCGCGAAATGTTGTCAATGGAGTCATCGAACCTCCGATTGCTCGAGTACCGTTCATTTTAGATCTGAATGATAACGGTCGCTGGGATGCCGGATCTGAACCCATCGCCATCAGCGATGCGAACGGAATCGTTACCTTCAAGGATTTGCGAGCTGGCAATTACAAAGTATTGGAAATTTTTCCATCTGTACTGCCGGCACAAGTAGGTGGCGGAGTCCCAGGTAATATAAATTTTCCAGTAGCAACCACTGGCAATCCCGCTCTGGTTTCAGCACCAGGGCCACAGGCACGATTCCAGGGTACGATCAGCAAAGAGCAACCGCTGTTAGTAGCAGACTCGACCTACACCCTGAAACCAAACGATCCTAAATTCGTAGATAACAACCTCGACGGCGTTCAACAAGTAGGTGAAAGATCGATCGCCGCAACTGGTGAACGGCCGATTTTTGCAGCCCCTAATACAACTTTACCAGCGCGCAACCCCTCGCCAGCACTGACCTTTTCTGCTGTTGGAGCTACTCAGGGTATTGGCAGTAATGCCGGTGTGGGCAACACTCGACCCAACATCACTGTATTCAAATACAATGACTTGAATGCCAACGGTCGCTATGAACCAACTCAGGGTGAAGCGCCAATTAGCGGTGTTACTGTCTTCCTCGACACCAACAATAATGGCACTCCCGACACCGGAGAACAGCAAATCAGGACAAATGAACAGGGTAGAGGAGCCTTTACCAACTTGCCAGTAGGCAACTATGTCGTCAGGGAAGTTGTACCTTCTGGTTTCTCTCCCTCCACTGCCGATCGCGTTGATGTCACCCTCAGCACTCAGGACGCCAACGTTACCTTTGCCAACACACCCAACAGCAACATCACCGGCTGTAAGTTTGAGGACTTTAACCTGAACGGTTATCGAGATGGCAACGAACCAGCTATTGCTAACGTCACCATTTTTATCGATACCAATCGTGACGGCGTGTTGCAAGCAAATGAACCCACTACTACTACTAATCAGTTTGGGACCTTTGCATTCAACAATTTGCGCCCCGGCAATTACAGTATTCGAGAAGTAACGCCTCCGGGTTATTTCCAAACAACTCAACCGCTGGATATTGTTCTTGGTGCGAATCAAACCTTTACTTGCGCTTTGGTAGGCAACTCTCGCCGTTATGACCTCTTGGTTCCTAAATTCCGAGATGACAACCGCAACGGTATCCAAGATCCGAACGAAGTACGCCTTCCCAATGTCCCATTCACTTTGGACTTGAACCGCAACGGCCGCTATGATGCTGCGACTGAGCCGCTGGTGTTCAGCGATGCTGCTGGTATTGCTGTGTTTCCTAATCTGTCCCCAGCTACCTACTCGGTGTTGGAAGTCTTCGATGCTCCGGGCGTTCCCAACCCGTTCCCAATCCGCACAGGCCCCAACCCGGTTAACTTTGACGTGCCCGGCATCAGCACAAGACCTGCGACGGTAGCACCGATAGTAACACCAACAGCAGTCAGAACTGCTTCTAGCATCGATCTCGATCCGCTGACTGGCGACGCGGGTGTCACGGCTGCCTCTAGCATCTCCAATGATCCGCTGAATAACCCCGTCCGTTCAGCGGCGGCTCTGGTACAGGACAGCAGCGCCTTGCTCGCTCCTGAAACTGGCGTAAGTAGCTTTATTGACTTCAACGGTTTGAAAGACGCGGCGGAAGCTTCAATTCTCACCTTCTTAGAAGCTCAGAAGCTCGATGAACCTAAATTACTGTTGGGCGCTCCAACTTCGACTCCGCTGTTTTCAGCTTAATTTTAGTCTCTAGTTTGAGACTCAGCAATTAGCAGCTAGTTAATTTAAACTGCACGTCAAAATCATATTTTGGGGTGCAGTTTTTTGATCTCGCGACTTGTGCATCAATCAATACGGTTCACTTAACATATTTATGCCCCGGAGATCCCCCTAAATCCCCCTTAAAAAGGGGGACTTTGAGAGGTTTCTTGTCCCCCTCTTTTTAAGAGCGGCTAGGCGGGATCTGTCTTAAGTGAACCGTATTAGACCATAGGAAGAGTTTTTGAGATGGTCAATTATTGGCCAGTATTGTTAGTAAACTCGCCCCTACAAGTAATATCAAATCCATCTCAATCAATTAGAACATTGGCGAGTTACAAAACAGTAATCCCGCCACCTTGGTAGCGGGATTGATAGGTTGCAGTTTAACTATCCTCTAGTTTTGCTAGAGTGGAAATTAGCTTGCTGCTAAATTAGCTCATCTTAGCCATTTCTTGCTGAATCGTGCTTTTGGCTGCTTTAAATTTAGTAGCCATTTGTTCCATTTGGGCTTCGCTCAGGTTGCGGCGAATTTGAGGGAACATATCGCCTTCTTCTTGCTTGACGTGATCCTGAACCGCTGTTTTGAGCAGTTTGATTTGAGCTTTGAAATCCGCAGAACTGGGGCTCATAGCCTTGATTTTGGCGAGCATCTGCTTCATTTCTGCTTGCTCGTCGTACAGTTCTTGGGTATCGGTGTAGTAGCTGCGAACTGCGGGATAAACAATTTGTTCTTCGGCTTCTGCGTGCACGCTTAAGTCTTTGTAAAGTTGACCGAAGAATTCTTGCAGTTTTTGAGGATCTTCGGTTTTTTCGATTTCCATAAATATGGTATCGACTTTGCGGTGATCCATTGTGATGATTTCAGCGATGTTCATCTCTTCTTTGGTGCGGGTAACTGCACCGCCGATGATGCCACTCATGGCTGCCATCGCATCTTGGACGCGAGCCCAAACGCCTTGATCGGGGTCTTTTCCGGTGAGTTCGCGCACTCCTAAGACTTCTAGAACTCCTTTGAGTTGTTCTTGGTGAGCACGGTTTTCAAAGTTAACTGTGTTGAGCGGGGTAATGGCCGCTTCGATGTCGGCGCCAACTACTTGAGCAGCTTTGTGCACTAACAAGCCGGCCATTGTTTGTTGGTGTTTGAGCAGTTCGTGCTGACCCACTTTTTCAAACATTGTGAGTTCAGAACCTTTCATTAGTTTGTGAACTGCTTCGATCATTTTTGTGGTGGTTTCTTTGGGTTCACTTTGAACCCCGTATTGGACGATTACGGTTTCTAAAACGCCCAGGTTTTTGCGATCGTCCTCCAGCATATCGCGGAAGCGATCACACAGTTCGGAATCGTTGCAAGAATTGATGAACAATTGCTCGTTAGCAATCAACAGGTTTTGCAGCGCTTTCATGTCTGCTAATTTAGTTGCGATCGCTTGACGCTTTGTATCTTGTAGGGTAGCTACCATCTCTCGTTTCTCCTCTCGATGTCTTTAGTGTTCTTTCGTGTTCTTATATCTTTTAATTTATTGGAATATTCCGATCGCTTCCTCTTTCTCCCGACTGATTCATTAATATCCCGCGCAACCTATTGACTTTTAAACCAAAAAATGGTATTAGATTAAGGCTAAGGTCGTTTTAAAAAAAAGCCAAAATTACTCTTAATAACAGCCAACAGCCAACAGTCAACAGTCAACAGCCAACAGCCAACAGCCAACAGCCAACAGCCAACAGTCAACAGTCAACAGCCAACAGCCAACAGCCAACACTCAATTGAGTTTTGTATCAATTAATCCAGATCGCAAATCAGTAAAGCGCTACCATAGTTGCAGCCGAAGTTAACTAAAGTTTAAGAATAACTAGCTTGTCTCAACTGCTCGCTGCTTTAGAGTTCCCAGCCAATGTCTGGAAGCTGCACAATGGGTTAACGGTCATTCACCAACGGATGCCGGCCACACCTGTGGTTGCGCTAGACGTGTGGGTGAGGGCTGGCGCTACGAAGGAACCCGATTCTTGGTCGGGAATGGCTCATTTTTTAGAACACATGATATTTAAAGGGACGGATTCGATCGCCCCTGGAGAATTTGACCGGGTAATCGAAAATCGCGGCGGTGTCGCCAATGCAGCTACAAGTCACGACTACGCGCATTTTTTTGTCAACGCTGGGGCTGATTATTTAGCAGAAACTGCACAACCGCTGGCAGAATTGCTGTTGCGGGCTTCGATTCCCGATGCGGAATTCGATCGCGAGCGAGATGTGGTGCTCGAAGAAATCCGCCAAGCTCAAGATAATCCCGATTGGCTGGGTTTCCAAGCAATGATGGAAACAGTTTACCAGCGACATCCTTACAGGCGATCGGTATTAGGAACCGAAGAGTTGCTGATGTCGCGAACTCCCCAGGAAATGCGCTGTTTCCACCGATCGCACTATCAGCCGGAAAATATGACTGTGGTTATCATCGGGGGAATTGATGAAGAACAAGCCAGAGATGTTACGGGTAAAGCATTCGATCGGTTTTCTGACAGGTGGGATTGTCCAAAATTGGTGGCAGAGGCGGAACCGCCGCTAGTAGAAATTCGCCGTCAGGAACTCCGCATCCCCCGATTGGAACAAGCGCGGCTGATGATGGCTTGGACTGGGCCGGGAGTTGAACAGTTACAAAATGCTTGCGGCTTGGATTTGCTGTCGGTGTTGCTCGCAGACGGGCGGACTTCGCGTTTGGTGCGGGAATTGCGGGAAGAATTACAATTGGTACAGGCGATCGAGAGTTGTTTTTCTCTGCAACGGGAATCGAGTTTATTTACGATCAGTGCAGTCTTAGAAGCGGAGGATGTCGAAGAGGTGGAAGCTCGGATTTGCGATCGGCTTTGGGAATTGCAGTCTGAGCCTGTTTCGGAGGCAGAACTGATGCGCTGCAAGCGTTTGCTGTGCAACGATTTTGCGTTCAGTATCGAAACGCCGGGACAGTTAGCCGGTCTTTACGGATATTACAGTACGATCGCCACTGCGGAATTAGCGCTCAGCTATCCTACCAGGATTCAGACCTTTAAGCCCTTAGACCTCCAGCGCCTAGCTCAACAATATCTCTCTCCCCGGCGCTATGCGGCTGTAGTGCTCAAACCAATTTAGTTATTGGTTAGTTGTTATTGGTTAGTTGTTATTGGTTATTGGTTATTGGTTGTTGGTTATAGCAATTCTCAATTAGCAATTCTCAATTAGCAATTCCCAATTCTCAATTAGCAATTCTCAATTAGCAATTCCCAATTCTCAATTGGCAATTCCCAATTCCCAATTCTCAATTCCCAATTCCCAATTCCCAATTCCCAATTACTAACTAAATTAACCATGAAAAATGAAATCCAGCGCACAGTTTTAGACAACGGTATTGTTGTCTTGGCAGCAGAAAATCCAGCAGCAGATATTATTGCAGCTAGGATATTTCTGCGCGCCGGTAGCCGCTGCGTACAGCCGGAACAAGCAGGATTGTGTCACTTGCTGTCGGCGGTAATGACTAAGGGAACCGATCGCCTGTCTTCGCTAGAAATTGCCGAACGTGTAGAATCGGTGGGAGCTAGGTTGAGCACCGATTCAACTACAGACTATTTTTTGGTCAGTTTGAAGACAGTTTCTGCGGATTTTCAGGATATTTTGGAGTTGGCGGCCGAATTGATGCGATCGCCCACTTTCCCGGAAGCTGAAGTCGAACTCGAACGGCGTATCGCTATATCGGCAATTCGTTCGCAGCAAGAACAACCGTTTTCCATCGCCTTTGAGCAATTGCGACAGACGATGTACAAGGATCATCCCTATGCTTTCTCAACCTTGGGCACGGAAGCTACGATGTCAAAGCTCACCAGAAACGAGCTCGAACAGTTCCACAAAACTTATTTTCGTCCTGATAATGTAGTTATTTCTGTAGCCGGCAGAATATCGACCGAAGATGCGATCGCCCTGGTCGATCGAACTTTTGGCGACTGGAAAGCACCCACAACACCGCTACCAACTTTAACCTTACCCCCCATTGTACCCCACCCAGAATCAGCCTTAAAGCCGCAAGAAACCCAGCAATCAGTGATTATGTTGGGCTACCTTGCACCAGCAGTAAAAGATGCTGACTACGCCGCCTTGAAGTTGCTCAATACTTATTTGGGCAACGGTTTATCGAGTCGGTTGTTTGTGGAATTGCGGGAGAAGCGGGGCTTGGCTTACGATGTTTCCGCGCTGTATGCGACGCGGTTAGATGCGGCGCAGTTTGTGGTGTACATGGGTACGGCGCCGGAAAATACGGCGACTGCTTTTGAAGGATTGCGTACAGAGGTCGATCGACTCGCCAGCACCCAACTAAGCGAGGAGGAATTGCAAGCTTGCAAGAATAAAATGCTCGGTCAATATGCTTTAGGAAAACAAACTAATTCGCAAATTGCTCAAGTTGTCGGCTGGTACGAAACTTTGGGATTGGGAATTAAATTTGACGAGCAATTTCAATCAGAAATTGCCCAGGTGACTGCTGCTGAAGCGCGGGATGCTGCTAGGAAATTTTTTGTAGAACCTTATGTTTCTTTGGTGGGCCCGGAGGCGGCGATTAAGGAATTGGGAGTAGCGGCTGTTTGTTAAGGAGGTAATGTGCGATCGAACTTGTGAAAAGTTCGATCGATCTAACCAGTTGATCCATCTGATAGACTAAAGGAATTGATTGGGCTAAGTTGAGCTATGACCATTGCGATCGACCAACCAATACAACAGAAACCACTCAGCTTTGACGAGTTTATCGCCCGTTATGGTGGCGATAACCGCTATGAACTGATCGATGGAGAGGTATTCGACTTGGAACCAACAGGCCATCATGAGGAGGTTGCAGCCTTCATTACCACAAAGATATGTGTCCAGATCGACGGAACAGGCTTACCTTGGTTTGTTCTTGGGCGGGGACTATTGCGCCCTTCAAATATTGGTATGACAGCATTTAGACCTGATGTTGCAGTTGTCGATCGAGATGAACTTACCAAAGAACTGTTTTGGTCTAACGAGTCGATCCTGACACTGGGAAGTTAGATTAAATTTGTGGCGGAAGTTGTTAGTAGCAACTGGCAAAATGATTATTCCCGTAAGGTCGAAGACTACGCAGTTTTAGGTATTCCTGAATATTGGATTGCAGACTACGCAGGATTAGGTGGTACTCAACACATTGGGAAGCCCAAACAACCAACCCTCTCTATTTGCACTTTAGTGAATGGGGAATATCAAATTCAGCAGATTCGGGGCGATCAGACCATCGTCTCTCTAACTTTCCCAGATTTAAAACTGACTGCTGAACAGGTGTTGATGGCTGGCAGGTAAAATCACTACAACACGTAGGATATATTCAGATTCAGATAAACGCGATCGAAAACTGCAAGAAACGATTGAAGAAGTATGACATAGATATAGAGGACTAATGTTATGGATCGAGCGAAAAAGCAGCGTTTAGAAGATCAAGGCTGGAAGATCGGATCGGCATCAGAATTCTTAGAACTTTCACCAGAGGAATCGATCCTAATTGAGATTAAGTTAGCCCTAAATCTTAATCTTAAAGAACGTCGGCAAAGATTGATGACACAGGCAGAGTTAGCTGAGAAAATCAACTCCAGCCAACAATGAGGCAAAGATTGCGTCACACCCATGCCCAAAAAAGTTGCGTTGCGGTTAACGTGCATAAGGCTGTGCTGTCAAGAGGTTTGGGAAGAAGGAGGTAATGTTTAACGTTAAATGTGCAGAGCGTTAAACCTCGTCCCACAGCACAGGCGGCAATCAAAGCATCAAGCAATCCCAGACTGTTTGATAAATGGTAAGTTGTAAAATTTGACAATGCACAAGCACAATCAGCTTCAGTTGCCCAAATTATGGGTAATGGTGCAACCAATTGAAGTGCTTTACGTACTTGCTGCATATTCTGAGAGTCTTGGATTAGCTCCATAACAACAAAACCGGGAACACTAGGTATATCTGAAAGACTAGAAAACCAAGTAATTGCAGGTGCATGACCCCGTTGAATATCAATTAAAACATCAGTGTCTAAAAGGTACATAGCGTTTTTTATGTCTGTGTCCGTGTTTCGGCCTGATGGCGTAGGTTTCGAGCATATACTTGACTATCGGTGATATCAGGTCGTGAGTTGATGACTCCTTCACTTTGCCAATAAGCAACCAGCTCTGCTCCAGTTTTAGGTGGGTTACTCAGAACTTTTCTGATCGATAAAACACGTAGGATATATTCAGATAAAGGTAGGTTTAGTCGCAAAGCTTCAGTAGACAGTTCACTTTCTAACTCCGGTGGCAACTCTAATTGAATGCTCATTTCTGCGTTCCTCATCGATCGAGATTCTCAATTAATCGTAGCTGATTTCTTTATTATCCGAAGATTCCTGCCACATAACGGCACAACTGAAAAAAAATTAGCAGACTTAAATTGAACCTTTTCTGTTCCCGATCGGTCAAAATGAAGCAGACGCCCGATCGGTCTAATTTATATGTACTTCCTAAAGCAGTTTCAGATTAAAAAAGAGCTAACTCCTTGGGTAAGCGGGTTCCTCGCCGTTGGAGTGCTTGCAGGAGTTGGCTACACAGCTTATAGTCAACTCACAACCAAATCCAGTCGGGAAACCAGACGCAAGGAAAAAACCGTTGCTGTAGAAAGGGCGAATTTGCCGATCGCCATTTCAGCAAACGGGACAATAGCACCCGAAAGGAGCGTTAACGTCAGCCCCAAAACTTCAGGAGTGCTCAAAAACTTGTTCGTCAAAGAAGGAGACACAGTTCAAACAGGGCAGATTCTCGCTCAAATGGATGACTCCAACCTCCAAGGCCAACTTACCCAAAATCGCGGACAACTCGCCTCGGCTGAAGCAAACTTGCAAAAATTACTCAATGGTAATCGAGTCGAAGATATTGCCGCCGCAAAGGCACAATTAACCGAACAACAAGCCAGTCTGGAAAAATTGCTCAACGGTAATCGAGTCCAGGATATTGCTGTCGCCCAAGCACAAGTAACCGAACAACAAGCAACTCTCCAAAAATTGCTCAACGGTAATCGCAGTCAGGATATTGCAGCAGCAAAGGCACAATTAACCGAACAACAGGCGACTCTGGAAAAATTGCTCAAGGGGAATCGCCCCGAAGATATCGCCCAAGCAAGCGCTAAACTCAGGGATGCGGAATACGCCAAAAACCAAGCATCAGAAGACTTTCAAAGAAATCAGGAACTCTACACAGATGGAGCGATCGCACTTCAAATTGTGAATACTTCTCGCACCGCGCGCGATCGAGCTCAAACTCAAGTCAGACAAGCCCAACAAGCTGTAGCTTTGTTGCGATCCGGTGCGCGATCGGAAGATATCGCTGCGGGGCGGGCGGCTGTTGAGCAAAAACAGCAAGCTTTGGCGCTGATTCAAGCTGGTGCTCGCCCAGAAGATATCGCTGCGGGGCGGGCGGCTGTTGAGCAAAAACGGCAAACTTTGGCAGGAGTGCGATCGGGGGCGCGATCGGAAGACATCGCCGCTTCCGAAGCCGCAGTGGAGCAAAAACAGCAAGCTTTGGCGCTAATTCAAGCCGGTGCTCGCCCAGAAGAAATTGCGATCGCCCGTGCCCAAGTTCTCTCCGCCAAAGGCACTCTCCAAACAGTCCAAGCGCTGATTAACGATACGAAAATTCGCGCTCCTTTCAGCGGTACTGTTACCCGCAAATATGCAGATCCGGGGGCTTTTGTGACACCTACAACGGCTGGTAGCGCGGTGTCTTCGGCGACTTCTTCTTCGATTTTGTCCTTAGCTTCAAAAAATCAGGTTGTGGCTAATGTCGCAGAAAGCAATATTGCTCAAATCCGACTCGGCCAAAATGCGTCTATTCAAGCTGATGCTTATGCGGGAAAGACTTTTAGTGGGAAAGTTACTCAAATTTCGCCTCAGTCGATCGTCCAGCAAAATGTTACCAGTTTTGAGGTGAAAGCTTCAATTGTTGATGATAATAAGAAAATGTTGCGATCGGGAATGAATGTAAATGTGGAGTTTAAAGCGGGTGAATTGAAAGATGTTTTGGTTGTCCCAACTGCGGCAATTGTTCGTCAAAGAAAAGAAACGGGGGTGTTTGTGCCCGGTGGAGAGGATGGGAAGCCTGTGTTTATTCCGATTAAGACAGGGATGACGGTGGATGATAAGACAGAAGTGCGATCGGGCTTAAAGGGAAATGAAAAAGTTTTCATTAGTTTCCCCCCCGGCTTGCGCCCTAAATCTCAAACTCCATCATCGGGTGGAATTCCGGGTTTGCAACCAGGTGGTGGAAGTCGCTTGCGTTAGTTGACTGTTGACTGTTGACTGTTGACTGTTGTCAGTTGACTGTTGACTGTTAACAGTTGTTATTTATGAATTGATATTAATGTCCAATAACCAATAACCAATAACTAATAACTAATAACCAATAATATGAAATTACAAACTCGCCCCAATATTAACAAAATCTCAAACGTTCAAATTGTATTCATGGCGACAGAGGCGCTGTGGAATAACAAATTGCGTACCAGTTTAACTATGCTGGGCGTAATTATTGGCATATCTTCGGTAATTGCGATTACTTCGGTGGGACAGGGGGTACAAAAGTCTACTGAGGAACAGTTGAAGGCTTTGGGTACTAATGTGTTGTTGGTGTTATCCGGTGCTTCTCGAACGGGCGGTGTCAGTCAGGGAAGCGGTTCTGCTACTACCCTAACTTGGGATGACGCAAAGGCGATCGGCAAACAAGCTCCCGCAGTCAAAGCAATTACCGCTTATTTGCAGCGCCAAGTGCAAATCGTTTATGGCGGACAAAATTCATTTACTGCGATTTTGGGAACAGATTTAAACTATCCAGATGTCAAGAACATTCAACCCCAACAAGGACGGTTTTTTACTGAGGATGAATTGAATGCTGCTGAGCCAGTAGTCGTCCTCGGTTCTAAGGTGCGGGACGAACTTTTTGGAGCCGGAGCTAATGCGCTATCCTCCGATATTCGCATTCAGGGAAACCGCTACAAGGTCATTGGAGTGATGGAAAGCAAGGGGTCTGTAGGGGGAACCGATCAGGACGATCGAGTGTATATTCCCCTCAAAAATATGTCGGCTCGGATTGTGGGCAGAAATTCTTTGGCTGGAATTGCCATCTCTGGTTTTTGGTTACAAACTACGGGGGAATCGGATTTAGCCGATGCTCAATTTCAAGTTGAAAATATCATGCGTTTGCGCCACAATATTTATCCGCCGCAACCGGATGATTTTCGAGTTGTCAATCAAACTGAGATTGTTAATACTTTCAGCAATGTGATAGGTTTATTTACGGTAATGGTGGGATCGATCGCCGGAATTTCTTTGGTAGTTGGCGGCATCGGTATTGCTAATATTATGTTGGTGTCTGTTGTGGAACGAACTAAGGAAATTGGGATTCGGAAAGCGGTAGGCGCTACTAATGCAGCTATTCTGATTCAATTTATGGCTGAATCAATTTTAGTTTCGACGGTGGGGGGTACGGCGGGTATTGGGTTGGGAATTGCGATCGCCTTTGGGGCCGCGACAGCGTTTAGTTTTCCGTTTGTAATTTCAGTATGGTCGATCGCAGCCGGTTTTGGGCTATCCTTTACTGTAGGCCTATTGGCTGGGGTGCTACCGGCTCGGAATGCGGCTCGCTTAGATCCGATCGCAGCCTTGCGGAATGATTGAAATGAAGTAAATGAGTGCAATCACAACCGTTTATTTCTTAGTCCGCTTGGAGTGGACTTTGTTTGACAAGAAGCGGTTTCAACCGCCCAGTGGGTTAAAGTATAACACTGTATTATTTGCCACTCTTAAGATTCTATCCATCAGCATCATTGGGATAACCAAATTGGTCGGGTAATTCAGCAGAAGTAATTTGCAGAATCTCTAGCAACTTCTTGTATTGAATAGGCGTTAGTTTCGGTACGGAGCGCCCCGATTCCCAGTTGCTGACTGTCGCTTCCGTAACGCCAAGTGCTTCTGCTAGCTGCTTTTGAGTCATGAACCGCTGAACTCTCAGTCGCATTAGGGGCGATCGATCGGCTCTTTCTGAGATTTCCATAGACTATTTGTTAACTTATATTAAATTATTTTGGCTTTGCCTAAAATGATTGACATCTGCCCTAAATTAATTTAGATTTAAGCCATAGAGATTTAGACAGCACCAGCTAAGCCACTTGTGCTGTAGGGGAATTGCTGTCTTTTCTTCAATTTGTTATTGTACGCGGTTTTACTGTGACAAAGCATCAAACCTATCCAAAATTATTCGTCAAAGCTATGTTGCAAGATTCATCATCGAACCAAACATCGCCGAATGTTTTAACCAACCAAACCAACCAAACCTTTGAGGGCTCACGCGAAGCAGTCCGTCACATCATCATCGGTTCACCGTTGGGAGTACGCCGAACAATCCACCAACTACACGCATTGCGGTACGAGGAAGCTGTTCGTTGGACTCATCCAATCGCCATTCCCGACGATCGCATCATCATTACACCGGAACAGGGAGAAATCATGAGTTTGTTGGTCAAATTAATTCGGTTGGAATGAAGTTAGGAGTTACGCAAAAAAGCGCGATCGCTCTTTTGCGTGCAAGAGCGATCGGCTATTTTTTTGAGAAAGGCGATTTCTTCAAAACCATTTATAATATGACCAGAGCCAAGTCTGTTGTAGTTTGGAAAACAAGCGTGTAATTCGTGTTATCAGCCGAAAAATCCTGCGAGATTTCTGTGAAAGCCATGCCGATTCCTGTGATGCACTTTATGACTGGTGTAGAGTGTCAACTAAAGCCCAATGGCAGAACCTAATTGATGTTCAGCAGATTTATTCAAAAGCTGAGGGAGTCGGAAATTTTACCGTATTTAATATTAAGGGCAATCGATATCGGCGGATTGTTGATTTGGTTTACGTTTCTCAAAGAATCTACATCAAATATGTTCTGACTCACGCTGAGTATGATAAGGATGAGTGGAAAAATGCTCCGTACTTTTGATGCAAAATCTTATACAGATTTACTTGTTCGGTATCAACCAAAACCGATCGCAACGGGCGCAGAAAACGATGCCGCGATCGCTCTAGCTTGCGAACTGGAACACCGCCCTGCGCGATCGCTGGAGGAAGAGCTATTTTTGGAGCTTTTGATAACGCTGATTGAAAAATTTGAAGCAGAAAATTATCCAATTCCAAAAGGCGACTCTGCCTCAATGTTGCGACATTTAATGGATGCGAGAGATTTGGACAAAGCCGATTTGATTTTAGTTTTGGGAACGCAAACAGAGGTTGACAAAATTATTGTTGGTGAAAGGGATCTCGAAATCGATGAAGCCAGAAAACTCGCCGATTTTTTCCGAGTTGATATTAGTTTATTTCTTTAAGCGCGATCGCAGCCATGATTTGTTCTGGATGCAGCCCGACAGATTCATAAGTGCGTCCGTTGCGATCGCTAAATTCAACCTCAAACGCTGCACCATCAGCCAACAGTTCAACCACAGTCCCAACTTGTCCGCGCCAGAGGTTGTATTCAGGAATATCAACTGTCAAGGCAACGACATCGAGTAATTTAATTGTATTCTTTACCACTCTTATTACCTCCAGGCACTTATAATACGGTGTCGAAAAATTCCCGTATTCTAGTTTTGTTTTCGATAGTTGTAACTCATCATTTAGGCCCATCGAGTGCGATCGCACCTTTATTGCCTTAGCTATCTCTCCAATCAGCACCAGAATCTCAACCGAGATTGATGTTTTGCCATAAATCGGCGGTCGCAAACCTAGAAAGATGACCAACATTTGTTGTCGCGATTACAACATCCACAACATCAAGAGTCGTCGCCTGTGCTGCCAAAATCATATCGCTGTCAATCGTCTTATCACCTGCGGTTGGTTGTCCTTGCTGACGAGCTTGTGCCCAAAACATTGCAGCTTTTCGCATAGCAGTAGTTGTAATGGGTAAATACTCGACCAAGTTGGCTAATTCATCTAATCGAGCAATACCCCTTACCTTGTTGGCCCGCAGCAATTCTCGGCGAACTTCGTAATCGGCTATTTCGGGAATAATCACTCGAATATTGGATGTAATAAGTGTTTGCAACCAGCGAGTACAAAGGGTGCTTTCGGGAGATAGCTTGGGATTCGTAACTAAACCAATTGGGCCTGCATCTATAAAAACAACTCTGCTCACCAAGTTACACCTTTTAATTCTATAGGAAATAGCTTGCGATCGGATAAACGATCTTCGTCAAGAGCCTGAATCAGATACTCACCTGTTTCTTGCTGCTCTTCGCCATCTTCTTCATCCATCCAAGACTGAAGGAGATTAACCAATTTTGCCTGCTTTTGTTTTAGCAGAATATGTTCTATCAGCAGTTGCAGAGTGTATGCTTCTGTCGAAAGCCCTTGCTCTTGAGCTCTTTGTGTTAAGTATTGCTCTATTTCTCGTGTCAGAGTGAGGGTGAGTGTCATAGGTCTTTTATAGCGATACTTTTATATTTTACAACCTACTAGGCTAAACTGGCGATCGATCGCTTGGGAGCATTGACGTAAAAACTTCGATCGGTTTCAATTATTCGAGCGATCGCTATCATTAATGAGTTTGCGACTTGGGTTTGAGGTCATGCGGAGGTATTAGAATTTTTAGACTAAGAATATCACAAAACATCGCCCTACAGCAATAGATTAAAAAAACAGAGGGCGAGTTTCACATAAAACTTAACCCCAAAAGTCAAATTTTATGCTCTTAACCCGCCCTCGCAAAACTCTATTTAATAAGCGTCTTGCAGTTCGTAAAAATCAGGGGAAATGTAATCTTTCCGCAGCGGCCAGCCTACCCAATCTTCGTTCATCAAAATCCGTTTCAGATTCGGATGTCCTTCGTAGACGATGCCGTACATATCGTAGGATTCCCGCTCTTGGAAATCTGCCGCTTTCCAAATCCAGTACACTGATGGTACTCTCGGATCTTCGCGGGGAATGAATACTTTGACGCGGACTTCTTCAGGATGGGAAGCGTTATCTGTCAGCTTAGTCAAGTGGTAGACGCTGACTAAATCTTCTCCGGGGCCTTGGTCGTAGGCGCACTGGTACTGCATATAATTGAACCCGTAGGCGTACAGCGCTGTTGACATCGGAATTAGGAATTCTCGATCGACCTTTAATATCTCCACACCCAAATTATCGGCCGCTAGTGCTTCGTGATCGAAGCCATTCTGAGTCAACCACTGGGAAGTTTTCCCAGCTTCAACGATCGCAGATTCTTGATCAGCCACGGTTTACCTCCTGTTTTTGTGCAGTCAGCAGGCCCGGTGGAACTTGCATTCCCATGGCTTCGGTGAGTTCCTTTGGTGGCGCCATCCGGCCGGGAATTGACAAATATTTGCCATCCAAAATGTCGTCTACTACCTTCATTTTGTGAGGTCTGGTGTAGTAGCGGTGGGTTGGGAGCAAGTTGCCGCGTTCTTGCATCGAATCGTTGGCGATTTTTTTCCGCAGTTTGATAATTGCGTCAATAATCGCTTCTGGGCGTGGCGGACAGCCGGGGATGTACACGTCTACGGGAATCAGTTTGTCAACGCCTCTGACTGCTGTTGGGGAGTCTACGCTGAACATTCCGCCGGTGATCGTGCACGCGCCCATCGCGATCACGTACTTGGGTTCGGGCATTTGTTCGTACAGCCGCACCAAAATGGGGGCGTACTTCATGGTGATTGTGCCGGCGGTGATTAGCAGGTCGGCTTGTCGTGGGCTCGATCGAGGTACTAAGCCAAAGCGATCAAAGTCAAAGCGCGAACCAATCAAAGCTGCAAATTCGATGAAGCAGCAAGCCGTACCGTAAAGCAGCGGCCACAGGCTAGAAAGTCTCGCCCAGTTATAGAGGTCATCAACTGTCGTCAGGATGATATTCTCTGAGAGTTGAGACGTGACTTCAGGTCGCTCTGCCGGATTGACAATTAGCGATTTTTGTGATTTGTCAGAAGTTAAGACCATTCTAAGGCTCCTTTGCGCCAAGCATATACAAGAGCTATAACGAGGATCGTGATAAAAAACAAGGCTTCGATAAAAGCCAAGAGTCCTAGTTGGTTGAAAGCAACCGCCCAAGGGTAGAGGAAGACTGTCTCTACGTCGAAGATGACGAAGACCAGGGCGAACATATAATATCGGATGTTGAACTGAATCCAGGCTCCGCCGATCGGCTCGACGCCAGATTCGTAGGTAGTCCGTCGGTCGTAGGGACGACTTTTGGGCCGCAGCACCTTAGACGCCGTGAGGGCGAGGATAGGCACTAGGCTGGAAATTAACAGGAAGCCTAAAAAATACTCGTAGCCGCTAAGTGCAAACACAGTGAATAATTACTGCCTCTGTGAAAGGGTTCTGTAACTTGTCTTTAGGTATTATATCGATTTTGTGTAGCTGAGATTGTCAATTGGTTGAGATAAATCGTCCATCTTCTGCAATAATTTTAATGTATATTTTTAATAAAACCGGAATATCCAGGCTAAGCCAACAATTTTTTAACTGCCTGTGGAAGACGGGCGGCTGCCTGTGGACGCTAAGTAAGACCACGATCGACTTAAATGTCGAACATCCTTGTGGTGTCCCAACGTGGCATCGGCGGTTGAGACGGGAAATCTCGAAGACGAATAAGACCGTCCTAATCTGAGTTTTAGTTGGAAGCCCCAACTATAGCGAAGTTTGGCTGAGGTACTTCACGATTAGCTTACCTACTCTTTTTGGAGCTATGAGCGATCCAGCCACTGAGACTAAAACCCTCGATCGGCATGAGTGTCGCGCCTGCGGCTACATCTACGATCCGAAAAAGGGCAATCCTAAAATTGATATTGCCCCGGGCACGGCTTTTGAAGATTTGCCTATGACTTGGGTGTGTCCCGTTTGCGCGGGGCGCAAGTCAGTGTTTCAAAATCTCGGCCAGATGGAAGGGGTATCGGGATTTAAGGCAAATCAGCGTTACGGTGTCGGTGTCAACGGCATGACCGAAGGTCAGAAAAGTTTGCTGATTTTTGGCGGCTTGGTCGTTGGTTTTTTGTTGTTACTTAGTATGTATGGTTTGCAGTAAAACGATTGTGAGATTTTGGCAACGAATTGTAATGTTATTGGCGGCTGCGCTCATCTGTACGAGTTGCAGCACGATCGGTTCTGTGAGTTACAACCCCTGGCAGGTAATTGCCTTGCCCACGGAAGCTAATTTACAGGATATCGCCTTTACGGGAAATTCTCAGCACGGCTGGGTGGTGGGTTCTGAGGCGACTCTGTTTGAAACCACCGATGGCGGTTCTAACTGGAAGCCGATCGCCCTGGATATCGACGACACTAGGTCGCGTTTTGCATCGGTGAGTTTTTCGGGTTCCGAAGGCTGGATTGTTGGTCAGCCTTCAGTTTTGCTTCACACAGAAGATGAAGGCAAGTCTTGGACGCGGATTGCTTTGAGCTCTCAGTTACCCGGTTCTCCGAGTACGATCGCAGCTATCGGCCCGAATTCGGCTGACATGACGACGGATGTCGGGGCGATTTACCGGACTACTGACGCTGGCAAGAATTGGAAAGCTATTGTGCAAGATTCCTTTGGAGTCGTTCGCAATATCAACCGTTCTGAAGATGGAAAGTATGTTGCGGTTTCCTCGAAGGGAAATTTCTATTCTGTCTGGAAGCCGGGACTGGATGCTTGGGAACCTCACAACCGTAATAGTTCTCGCCGCCTTCAGAATATGGGCTTTACCAAGGACGGACGTTTGTGGATGATCGCCCGCGGCGGTCAGATTCAGTTTAGTGATGCGTCTGAGGCCGAAGGCTGGGGAAAACCGTTTTTTCCCGATCGCAAGGCGAGTTGGGGTTTGCTGGACATGGCTTACCGCACTGACAGTGAAGTTTGGGTAGCCGGTGGCGGCGGCAATTTGCTGTGCAGCTTGGACGGCGGAAAAACTTGGCAAAAAGACCGCGAAGTTGAGGACGTTCCTGCTAATTTTTACAGGATTGTCTTTATGGGCCCCGATCGCGGATTTGTGATCGGTGCAAACGGTACTCTGCTGAAATATCAAGGTTCAGCACAAGCTGCTTGATAGTAGAATAGTAATAGAGATTGTTTTTCGATTTGTTGTTGAAAGGAGAATTCTAAATGGCTGGTACAACCGGAGAACGTCCGTTTGGGGACATTATTACAAGTATCCGTTATTGGGTAATTCACAGCATCACCATTCCAGCTTTGTTTGTGGCTGGATGGCTGTTTGTGCAAACGGGTTTGGCGTACGATGCTTTCGGAACTCCTCGCCCTAACCAATATTTCACCCCGCAACGGGAAGAAGTACCGATTATTTCCGATCGCTTTGAAGCTAAGAAACAAGTAGATCAGTTCATTGGTAAGTAATTTAACAAGGATTTGAAAAAATGACGAGCAGAACCCCAAACAATGAGCCAATTTCGTATCCGATTTTTACGGTGCGGTGGCTAGCAGTTCATACTTTAGGCGTCCCAACTCTTTTCTTCTTGGGCGCGATCGCAGCAATGCAATTTATTCAACGATAGGAGTTTACAATGCCTGAGCGCGTTCCTAATCCCAATGAGCAGCCTGTTGAGTTAAACCGGACTTCGCTTTATTTGGGTTTGTTAATGATTTTTACCCTGGGTATTTTGTTCTCCAGTTATTTCTTTAACTAACTGGTGTCTGAGTTTCCTTTCGATAGTTCGATCGAATTTGTTTAACTGTGTATTACTGAGGTGATGGCTATGTCTAGTGGTGGCAAAATTCCTTTGTGGCTGGTAGCTACTGTCGCTGGTCTCGGTGCTCTGAGCATTTTGAGTCTTTTCTTCTACGGCGCTTATGCCGGTTTGGGTTCTTCGATGTAAGGAGAATCTGGCGTATTTTATGCCTCTAACCCTCCTTGAAAAAGGGGGGTTTTATAGTAGTTGACAGTTGACAGTTGACAGTTGACAGTTGGTTCTTAACAGTGAGACTGTTTATGATGGCGGGTTTGAGGATATATTCATGAGTTCCTGAATGTCAATACCGATGTGGCGGTTGCTATAATTATGCGAAGTTTGTTGGTAAATCTGGGATAACTGTTATCGAAAGTGTGGAGTTTTTGGCAAGGTTATGATAATTTAATCATCTGGTGAGAGGGGGATTTTTGGTGGTTTGATGGAGATTGGCTCAAGAAACCGCTCGCATTGCGGGTTCACAAATAACCCCAAAATCGATCGCCCGACGCGACAATCTCTCACTCTTAGTGGGCCCGATTATGAAAATAGCCAAAACTTGCGAGTAGAATGGTGCAAGAGCCGATCGCTCGATCGTAGTCTACAGCGAAATATGACCCCACCGCAGCCACCCCGCAAACCTCAAACCGTCTTTGGTGCTATTACCCAAGCAGTCCAGACTATTGCCAAGGTTAATTTTAACCAGCTAGCGCTGAAACCGAATGCCAAAGTACCCGAACTCTGGGTGCAGGATGCGGGTGCAGCTAAAGCTGAGGTTTATCCGCTATTGGGCGATCGATATTTGTTAGGTCGATCGTCCAAAGCTTCAGATATTGTAGTTCGCAATCCGGTTGTCAGTCACGTGCACCTATCCCTGGCGCGGGATACTCGGCGGCGAACTCCTTTTGTCATCAAAGATGAAGACTCAACAAACGGCATTTACTCCGGCAAAAGGCGAGTTAAAAGTATGTCCCTGCGTCACGGAGATGTGTTCACTTTAGGGCCGCCGGAACTCGCCGCCGCCGTCAGAATTCAGTACATAGATCCGCCACCTTGGTATTTTGAATTTGTGCGCTACAGCTTTTACGGAGTCAGCGGAATCACCGCTTTGATGGCGATGTTGGTAGGTGTTGAATCGACCAAATTTCAAGTACGTCCCTTACCGAGAAGCGTCAACGGCCCCGTGATAGTTTACGCCCGCGACGGACAAACTCCGCTGCGCCCTCCTCAGAATAACGCTCACGTAGAATTAAAGGGATTGCAGAATTTTTCGCCTTATTTATCCAAGGCGGTACTTGCTTCGGAAGACAGCCGCTACAATTGGCATTTGGGCGTAGATCCGATCGGCGTTTTGCGCGCACTTTTAACCAATGTTCGCGGTGGCGGAATTCGCGAAGGCGGCAGCACTTTGACGCAGCAGTTAGCGCGGAGTTTGTTTCGAGATTATGTGGGAACTCAAGATTCGGCAGGACGCAAATTGCGGGAAGCCGTAGTTGCGTTGAAACTGGAGAGTTATTACAGCAAAGATGAGCTGTTGCTGACTTATTTGAATCGCGTGTTTTTGGGAATTGATCTGTACGGTTTTGAGGATGCGTCTCGGTTTTATTTTGGTAAGTCGGCGAAGGATTTAACCTTGTCGGAGGCGGCGACTTTGGCGGGTATTTTGCCTGCGCCAAACAGTTTCAATCCGATTCAAAATTATCAGTTGGCGGTGCAGTATCGCGATCGGGTGATCGAACGGATGCGGGCGATGGGGACGATTTCTCAGGAAGAAGCCGATCGCGCGAGGCGATCACGAATTGAAATCAATCCGAAAGCTCGTGAATTTCTGCAAAGTACGATCGCTCCTTATTTCTACAATTATGTATTTGACGAATTGGAGTTTTTGCTGGGGGAACAATTAGCCAGAGAAGGCAATTTTATTGTAGAAACAGGTTTGAATCCCAGCCTGCAAAAAGTAGCAGAAAGTTCCCTCAAAAATTCAGTTGAAAATGCCGGAGCAAGTGCTGGTTTTTCTCAAGGAGCCGTGGTAACTCTCAATAGTCGAACTGGGGAAGTTTTAGCTTTAGTTGGCGGCGTAGATTATTTGAAAAGTCAGTATAATCGCGCGACGCAAGCTTTGAGACAGCCCGGTTCTACATTTAAGATTTTCGCCTATGCAGCCGCCCTAGAACGCGGAATATCACCAAATAAGACCTATTCTTGCGAGCCGCTTTCCTGGGGTGGACAAAGTTACAGCGGCTGTGCCAGAACCAGTGGCAGTGCTGATATGTATCGGGGCTTAGCACAGTCAGAAAATCCAATTGCTTTGAGAGTAGCGCAAGATGTCGGTTTAGACAATGTAGTGGGAATGGCGAGACGTTTGGGGATTACATCTCCTCTACGTTCTGCGCCTGGTTTGGTATTAGGTGAAAGTGAAGTTAATGTATTGCAATTAACGGGTGCATTCGGGGTTTTGGCGAACCGGGGTTTGGGAAATCGCCCCCATGTAATCAAGCGAATTATTGACAGCAGCGATTGCAAAGATCGAAGCGATCTTAAAAATTGTCGGGTGATTTATGACTATCAAAAAGATGCCGTTGCCAATCGGCAGTTAATTTCTGAAGGTGTAGCGGATACGATGACTGATATGCTGCAAGGTGTAGTGCGAGGAGGTACGGGAAGCAGTGCTGCTTTGGGGTTGGGAGAAGCTGGAAAAACAGGCACAACTAATGATAATAAAGATTTGTGGTTTGTTGGTTATATTCCCAGTCAGCAACTGGTGACAGGGGTTTGGTTGGGAAATGATGATAATTCTCCGACTGGGGGAGGTAGTGCAAATGCTGCTCAGTTGTGGGGGGAGTATATGCGGCAGGTGGCGCGTTGAAGATAGGTTTGTAGTAAGGACTTTAGTCCTTCTTTTGCTAAGGACTAAAGTCCTCACTAGAAACCAGAAAGAATTGGCGCGTTGAAGATAGGTTTGTAGTAAGGACTTTAGTCCTTCTTTTGCTAAGGACTAAAGTCCTCACTAGAAACCAGAAAGAATTGGCGCGTTGAAGATAGGTTTGTAGTAAGGACTTTAGTCCTTCTTTTGCTAAGGACTAAAGTCCTCACTACAAACCAGAAAGAATTGGCGCGTTGAAGATAGGTTTGTAGTAAGGACTTTAGTCCTTCTTTTGCTAAGGACTAAAGTCCTCACTACAAACCAGAAAGAATTGGCGCGTTGAAGATAGGTTTGTAGTAAGGACTTTAGTCCTTCTTTTGCTAAGGACTAAAGTCCTCACTACAAACCAGAAAGAATTGGCGCGTTGAAGATAGGTTTGTAGTAAGGACTTTAGTCCTTCTTTTGCTAAGGACTAAAGTCCTCACTACAAACCAGAAAGAATTGACTTAAGTATGGGAAACTGGCCTACAGCCTGACAATATTGAGTGCAAATTAACAACATTTCCGATTACCGCGATCGCCGGTGCTGCAAATCCAGTCGCCTCAACTTGCTCTACAATTGTACTCAAAGTGCCGATCAATTCTTCTTGTTCCGGTCGCGTTCCCCAGCGCACTAAGGCTATGGGGGTTTCTGCACTCAATTCGGCTGCTGTTAACTGGCCGATAATGTAAGGCAAATTGTGGATTCCCATGTATACTACAATGGTTTCGGAGCCGCGGGCGATCGCCTGCCAATTTACTTCCGGCCGATACTTTCCCGCTGATTCGTGGCCGGTGACAAAGGTGACTGACGAACTGTACGATCGATGTGTGAGAGGAATTCCCGCATAAGCAGCGGCCGCAATCCCAGAAGTTACACCCGGAACGACTTCCACCGCAACTCTAGCTTTTACCAACTCTTCCATTTCTTCGCCACCGCGCCCGAAAATAAATGGATCACCGCCTTTGAGACGAACTACGATCGCATTATCTTGAGCTTTTTCGATCATTAACTGAGTTGTTTCGTCCTGCATTAACGAGTGACGGCCTTTGCGTTTTCCGGCATCAATTCGTTCTGCTTGCGGATTGATTACTGCCAAAATTTGAGGGCTGACTAAAGCATCGTAAATCACGACATCTGCACACTCTAACAGAGCTTTTCCCTTTAACGTCATCAAACCCGGATCTCCAGGCCCTGCACCTACCAAATACACTTTACCTAAAGACATTTTGCTTGCTTCCTTGACCTCTTCTGTGTCTTTGCGATTCATTTTTGAATTAAATCCCGAATTAAGTCTGCTAATTCTACACTTGCGCCTAGAGGATTTGCGAGATGAAGCTCCGCCGCAGGGAATTGCTGCTTTAGCTGTGCGACATTTTTGGCGATCGCATCTGTAATTCCTCCATTAAATAAGAAGTATGGCACAATTCCGATTTGCTGCTGTCCACCACGAACTAAACTGTCAATTTGTTCTGACAAACTCGGCTTCACAGACCAATAAGCTGTCAACGCACCGAGTTTGCTGGCGATTTCTTCAACAGTCGAGTTACCTCCGGGGCGACGGCTGCCGTGGGATAGTAAAATCCATTTTGGGGATAGGAGATTGGGGAGAAAAGCTATCTCTTGCATTTGAGTTTTCAGCAAGTTTGTTAAGCCTGCTTCCTGAACACCTAAATGCGGGCGCACTTCTATTTTTAGCTTGTCACCAAAATTTTTTCGCGCAATTTCCACCTCAGCGGGTATGTCTTCGGCGACGTGAACTCCCGGCAATAAAAATACGGGCAGAATTTGCAATTCTGTCAGTCCTAGGGCAAGAGTACGATCGCCAAAACTGCAAATTTGTTCGTGGAGTGGCGCGGGGCCGAGTTCTAGGGTAGCGGTTGCGACTGCGGGGAACGAGTCAGGCAATTTTTGAGACAGCAGTTGACTTAGGTTTTCCAAACCGATTTGGGGTCTGGGGTCACGGCTGCCGTGGGAAACTAATAAGTAAGTCGATCGCAATTTCAATAGGGATTTGATGTTAATGGTCGATGATGTTGAATAATTCTAACATCTGGGAGCCTAAATTCCTAAAAAAACATAACAGCTATATCCCCTACTTCTTATAGAAGTAGGGGATATAAGTTGCCGAATATTTTGATTAACCTTTGGGAGCAGGATCGGCGACGTACTTGAAAGTAGGTTCAGAATTCAAAGCATTGGGTTCGTCCTTCCCATCAGTAGACAAGTTAAAGAACAAATCTACTGTTGAATCTGGCGCGATATTTCCGAACAGCGGATCGGTAAGTTTGCCCATTGATTGCAGAGCATTCATGAACATTTGAGTGTGGGAGATTTCCCTAGTCAGCAAGAAGTGCAGCGTCTTTTTTGTTCCGGCATCCGGCGCTAGTTTAATCAATTCTTCGTAGGTTTGGCGAGCTCCTGCTTCCGCAGCGATATCAGCGCGCAAATCGCGCACCACATCCCCGCCTTCGTTGATATAAGCTGCTGTCCAAGCTTGACCTTGGCTGTCCAACAAGTGCGGGCCTACACCACGTATCGCAAACAAAGTGCTTTTGTAAGCATCTGTTTGATCAACGTTTTTGGTGTGCATTTCGATGAGTTGGCCCACCATTTCTAAGTGGCTGAATTCTTCGATCGCAATATCTTGGAGCATATCCTTAATCTCTGCATTTTCACAGTGAAAAGACTGCACCCAGTATTGCAGAGCTGCTGTCAGTTCTCCGGTGGCTCCGCCAAACTGTTCTAGCAGCAATTGAGCAAAACGGGGGTTGGCTTCGTCTACAGTCACCGCAGCCATTAATTGTTTTTTGTGAAAAAACATTGATCGATACCTCTCTTTAGTTCGGTTGTTACAGTCGCCAGATTGCCGACTTGTATCTGTGTTTACCTTCAGCATCCATTGTGCGACAAGCGACAACCTCGAACCTCGCTCGCTGGATACATCTCACACGAGAGATTTATCTGCTTTTAGATAGATTTAAGTCATTGGTAATCGGTAATTGACTGTTGACTGTTGACTGTTGACTGTTAACTGTTGACTGTTAACTGTTGACTGTTAACTGTTGACTGAAAACTTGGCAGCAGTATTGTTGTTGCACTCGGTTAATTTTGCTGACAGCGCATCGAGGTGGCGCACCCACTGAATGCCGCCCACCCAACTGCGAGACGGGAGGTGTCCGATTGGTGCTTTTTGAGTAAATTTAATTTGTCCTGAAGCGATAGCAGAGTTGTATGTCGGCCAGTTTACCCGATCGCAAAATCTGATATAGTCTCCCTTAACGCTTTCATAAATCTGCTTTTGGACACTGAAGCCAAACCGACCTTGACTATAATGTAGCCACAGCCGATCGACTGTTTGCAAATCTGGGCACGGTAACTTGTAAATTTGGCTGATTTCTAACGGAGTTCCCGGTGTCAGCGAGAGAGACTGACACATGACTGTCCAAGTTTCGCGATCGGCTTCTTTCCACTTTTTGGTTGACAAAAAATCCCGCAGTCTGGTATAATTAACTCCCCGTGCAGAAATCATGGTCGGATCGAGATTTGAAATCACAGATAAGGACAAAGTTTCTGCGGAATTGGCGGCGGATTTTGTCGGTAAAATCGGAGCATCAGGAGTTTGTGGCGCGTCGAAATTAGCTGAGTTGGGGCTATCAATGAGAGTAGGGGCGATCCTCTGCGAGGGCTTTGCTAACGGCATTTTGAGCGAAAGAAAATTTTGAGGGCGAATATCTAAAGCTGCATTGATATCTTGCAAAACTTCCGCCGCAACACTGTACCGCTGACTGAGATGAGTTTGCAGCAATTTATCTAAAATTTCACCTAACTCATTGCTAATACTCGTGCCTTTGGGGAGAAAGTCGCGCCACCACCAGCGTTCGTTGTTATAGTCGTACATATCCAAGGGCGGAACTTCCGTCATCAGGCGAATGCAAGTCACACCTAAACTGTAAAGGTCGCTAGCAGGAAATACTTTACCGCGCATTTGTTCGGGGGCTATATAATCTTGACTCCCGATGAGCGTTGCTGGACGCAGTATGGCTGAATCAGTCATTAGTTTGGCAATGCCGAAATCGATTAATACAAGTTTATTGTCCGATTGGCGGCGGATAATATTTTCTGGTTTAATGTCGCGGTGAACGACGTGGCTATTGTGGATAAATTGCAGCACGGGCAATAAGTCTTGCAGCAGTTGCCAAATTTTATTTTCATCGTATACACTCTCCTCTAATTCTTGTTTGAGAGTCGGCCCGTCTATAAATTCTTGAACTAAATAAATTTGTCTTTCTTGTTTGAAGCAGGCTAATAATTTGGGGATTTGCGGGTGTTTGAGTTCGTCTAAACGGATGGCTTCTTGGTGGAATAGTTCAACGGCTTTTTTGAGGATTTCGGTGTTTCTGTCGTAAAAATAAAATTGCTTTACTGCACAGCGGGGGTGCGATGGGATGTCTTCATCAATTGCTAGGAAAGTTTTGCCAAATCCACCTCTACCTATGAGTTGAATCGGTCGATATCGCTGTCTCAGCAACAGGTTAGATCCGCAGTTTAGGCAATGTTCTGCGGTGTCGGAGTTTTCGGGTTTTTGACATTCTGGATTTAGGCAGTAACTCATATTGATTTTGGATTTTTTTTAAACGAACCGCGAAGGCGCAAAGGGCGCCAAGGAAGAAAGAAGGGAAGGATGAGGGAATTGATGTAGTCTGGGCTATGAGGCTATTTTAGTGTGCTGGGCTGAATCGGGACGCTGGGAAACCTGCTGAACCCAGGCTGCATGATTACTCAGGAAGCGGGATTATTGCAGCTTTCTCAAAGGAAAAATTGTGCTAAACTCTTGCTGTGCCTGGAGTTTGAGGCGCAATTGATCTGTCGGGCTCAGGGACGCTGAAAAATATTTTGAATTTTTTTTGCTTTACCCCTAGACTTGTGCTGAGATATGGTGCTATAGTTATAAACGTTATGGCGAGTGTAGCCAAGTGGTTAAGGCAGTGGTTTGTGGTACCACCATTCGTGGGTTCAATTCCCATCATTCGCCCTTTTGATTTTATTGTGCAGATTCAGACGCGCCTTGTGTGCGGTGATGCAGACCGGACGTACGGTTGAAACCGCTCCTACACAAACGATGTCCGGATGGTGCGCGGACTGAAGAAGGTAACGTGATTTTTATCGCCCCGTCTTCGTCTTTAACCCGCGGAGGCGGGTTTCGTCTGTGTAGACGCGGTTTCTAACCGCCGGATCTTCTTAACCGGTCTTCTTAACCGGTGCGATGCACACCTACAAATTCAATCGGTGCGCGGTGCACACCCTACGAACCTATGTGCTAATCTTAAATCCAATCTAAAATCTAACATCCAAAATCGAAAATCAAAATATGCCATCTTTAGTAGCAGAAGATTGGGGATATAAATTTAGTGGCGATCGCACGATTAATAAGTTTATTGGCCAAGTTGAAGGAGACGCGGCTTTAGCGAAATATTGCGATTGGGAATGCAGGGATCGTGCGGAACTTCTGATGTCGGAGATAGCCGGAAAATCCCACAGTCTTTTTTATGTGCGCCGCCAAAAAGTGAATGAGAGATTTTCTGAGGAAGAAATCTGGGAATTGATTCTTGCTACGGATGGAGATTATTTTGAATTACCCGAATTGTTGCAAAAAGCCGATCGCACTTTACGATTACTAGCAACTGTACGCATAGAAGATGGAATCGGTGGGTTAAAACTGCTGGATGCTGGTTTGGTGGCGATTCCTAGAGGTAGAAAAGATGGGTATGTTTTGCCGATGCAGTTGCGACTTTTGCCGAAAAGTCGCTCGCCAATTCCTGCAAAGTCGATCGCCCGCGTCCAACAAATGCCATTTTGGGACGATAGACATATACCGAGTACCGAACAATTAAAAGTTTGGCACACTTTCTTAAATGTCGAAAAACGCATCGCCGAAGCGCGTCAATTTTGCGTACCTTTCCGCGCGCACAACTACGGTTCCGGCTTCAAAATCGTTACTTTTGAAATCGATCGCAATTCTGCAACTCTTGACGGCTACGATGAGAATCCCTTACAAATCGGCGACTTTCGCGAAAGGCTAAAAAAAGCCAGAAATGAAGATATTATCTTATTTGATTCGCCACCGGGAAGCAGAAGTTCGCGCGATGGCGAGACTTTGGGTAGCATTGCGGAAATTGACTTTGATCATGGTAAGTTGCGGATTAAGTTAGATGTTGATTTGGGCGATCGCCTGGCGGGCGGCAGATATCAACTTCCCAAACAAGGATTCTTGTATTTTGAGGCGGCGGGCGATATCAGTCAGATCGATCGCAAAAAGAAAGCTTTAAAGATGCTGACAGATGGCCGCGCTCAAAATCCCTATTTAAGCGAGTTTTTATTCGACTCTTCCCAGGCGAGAATTCCCGACAAACTGGTTAAGTTGGATCGGGAAGACTTATTAAATCGCAATGCTAATGATGATCAACTCGCCGCCGTTGAAATGGTGCTTTCGGCGCGGGATTTAATTCTAATTCAAGGGCCCCCCGGAACCGGAAAAACGACGGTGATTGCGGAAATTTGCTATCAAATTGCCCGTAAAGGTGGGAAAACTCTCATTGCTTCGCAAGCTAATTTGGCGGTTGATAATGCTTTGAGTAGGTTGGTGCACAATCCGGCAATTCGGGCTTTGCGGAAGGGAAAAGCTCATAAGGTGCAGGAGGAAGGGCAGCCGTTTTTAGAGGAAAATGCGATCGGCACTTGGCTACAAAATACGGCGACTGATTGCGAACAAAAACTGTCGCAGCGTCAGATTAATGTGACATCTTTGCGGCAGTTGCTGGCAGATTTCGACAGATTTAACGCCTATTCTGCCGCCGAGAGAGTTTTTTTTAAGGGATTAAAACATCTGCACGACGGTAAGGCAGATATTGAGGAAAAGTTGAGCGCGCAAACAGCAGCATATCAACTAAGTTTAACTGCCAAAAGCGAGATTGCCTCTTTAGTTGATGGGCTGGAAAATCTGCTGGCTGCGCCGGAGATTAACTGGGAATCTTCGGAAGTTGCCGAGTTTATGCCGAAACTAAAACCTTATTCTGAAGGCAATGTTTTAGTCGAAAACTTTATGGCAAATGTGCGGATTTGCGTCAATCATGCTATTCAAATAGGATTCGATCGCCCGATGTGTGGCGCGTTTGGGATTGCGGTTTGGTTGCGCGAAACTGTAGCACCGCAATTATCCGAATTTAATACGGCGTGCGATCGCGCTGAGGAGGTTTGTCACGCGGTGTCAGGGGTTGCGGAGTCGTTGCGGGTGTCGCGGCAGTTGGCGGATGCGGTGAATCAGCTACAGTTGGGCGACAAGCAAAATCAGACACATCGCCACAATCTCGAACAGAAAATCAGTAATTTGGAACTGCGAAAAACCGAAATTGCGGCCGTTGTCGTCGCCGTTGCGGGGTGGATCGAGACAGCAGATACGGGATTGTATGAAGTCGTGAAAGCTTGCTGGGAAACGGGCGCGATGCTGACTGATGAAATGGTAGAATTGCCCGCAGGATTGCTGAAAATTGCTCGACAGCTTAAAATGCCGATCGTCCCGCCGAAATGTAAAGTCAGTTTGCCCGATTTGGATCGGTTGCGACAGGCGCTATCCCACGAAGCCACCGCAGGTTTTAAGGACATTCAAGGGCAGCAGTTCCGATTTAGCGAGTTTTTGCACCTAAATTTGAGTCAAACGCCGATCGTGCTCACTGCGGGCGATCGTACGCAATGGCAACAACTAGCCAAAGACTTCGCCAGCTATACCCAAGTCAGCCCCAGTCAGCGCAAATTTATCATCGAAAAAGCCAGCACTTTCTTAGCTAACATCCAACAATTTTATAGTGAATCCTTGCAGCCAAATCAAATCCAGGCAACCTTCGATCGCCTAGTCAAAGAATTGCTGCACAGCATCCTCGGAAACGCCCGTCAGTGCATAGTTCCCCTCAAAACCGAAACCGAACAACAACTGATCAAACAGCAACAGTTATTAGATAAAATCGGTCAAACCGTCAGTCAGCAACAAATATCCGCTGCCCAACTTCAGGTAGAAACAGCGCAGCAAGAAGCGAACTTAAAAATTAGTGAAGTTACCAATTTATTGCAAGCAATTGTCGAATTACCAAATGTACCGGAAAAGTTGCGGATTTTAGCTGAACAATATCTCGCGCAAAAGTCCAATATTTGGGAACAACCGCAGCATTTTGTCAAGCAAGTTGATGTTTGGAAAAGTAGTCTGATTCAGCTTGAAAAATCCCTTGCTGACTTAGATCCGTTCGGGATTTTGGAGGTTGTAAAAACCACTCTCGATGAGCAATTATCCCCGCTGCAAATTGCGGCTACAA
>PVWI01000518.1 GCA_003003725.1 filamentous cyanobacterium Phorm 6
GTTAGGAGTTTTAGCCGGAATTTTCGGAGCTTTGTTTAGTAAAGGGATTATTGCTAGCTTAAATTTTAACAAGCGAACCCTAAAATTGTCCTTGCCCGTGCGAATTGCTCTAGCTGGCATAATCTGCGGTTCAGTAATAGCTTTTTTGCCAGAAAATTTTCGGAACAATACAGGTTTGCGGGAGTTTTTGCTGACTGGCGAAGCCAACGCTACAACGAGTTTAACTGCTTTTACCGCTCATTTTTTTCTAACAATTATTTCTGCTGCTTCTGGAGCTCCGGGAGGATTGTTTTCTCCTTCCTTAGTTATGGGTTCTGCCCTAGGTCAGCTAGTGGGGATTTTGCAAGCAAATTCCCTTGGTGTCGGTTTGCCGACAACCTATGCTTTGGCGGGAATGGGAGCGTTTTTTTGCGCGGTTTCGAGAGCTCCGATTACTGCGGTAGTAATTGTGTTTGAAATTACGGCGGATTTTAAATTAGTGCTACCTTTGATGATCTGTTCTGTTGTTGCTTATTTAGTCGCAGAAAAGGTAGACAGCGGCTCGTTGTACGATCGCCTTTTGGAGTTTAACGGCATTCAACTAACCAAGGCAAAACCTGCCACGGATACTCTCAGCGACTTAATCGCAGCTAATGTTATGCAGCGCCGAGTTGAAACTCTTTCGAGCCTGCTGACTTTGGATGAAGTGATGCAGGCTTTTTCGCGATCGCACCACCGAGGCTTTCCAGTAGTAGATGGCGGTAAATTAGTGGGAATTGTCAGTCAAACCGATTTGGCAAATGCCAGCAAGCGCAATTTTTCCGGCAACTCCCTGCTAAAAGAATTTATGACTCCACAGCCAATTACGGTAAAAGCAACCGATACTTTAAGCGAGGTTTTGTACAGGCTCAACAACTACCATCTCAGCCGATTGCCGGTAGTAGAAGGCCGCCATTTGGTGGGAATTATTACTCGCAGCGACATCATCCGAGTAGAATCCGATCGCCTCAGCGGAGAAACAACCCAGGGCCCGCATCCAGAACCTTCCTATGTAGTGTATCAAACCAAAGCTCCCCAAGTCGGCAACGGCCGGCTGTTAGTGCCGCTTTCCAACCCGCAAACAGCACCCGCGTTGCTGCGACTAGCGGCCGCCATTGCGCGCGATCGCAATTACGAATTAGAATGCCTACAAATCATCATCGTACCGCGCAACAGTTCCCCCTCAGAAAGCGCAGTGCGGACAACCAAAAGCCGCCGCCTGCTGCAACAAGCCGAGCGCATTGTCCGCAATTGGAACTTGCCAGTACACACTCAAATACGGGTAGCTCACGAGGTGCCTCATGCGATTTTGGAGACTATTAAGGAGCGACACATTGACTTAATCTTGATGGGCTGGCAAGGCGAATTATCCACAACTGGACGCATTTTTGGCGATGTGGTAGATACTGTAATTCGGCAAGCTGGCTGCGAGGTAATTTTGGTGAAGTGGAGTGACAAGTTATTACTCAAAGGTAAGACAGGTGACTGGGGACAAAAGGCACAAGTTAGGGGCGAAGTATTGAGGAAAGAGTCTGCTGATTCGATCGACAACAACCTCCCAGAAAATCCCGAATCCCAAATAGCAGAATCTCCCGCACCATATTCCAACATTCACACCGAGGAATTGGGATTGCATACGCTGATGGGTTTACAGCGCTGGTTAGTGCCAATTCGCGGCAGTTACAAGCAAGCTGCGGCTTTGCGGCTGCTACCTGCTTTGGTGGCGGCGAGTGAAGTACCGGAGATTAGATTATGCCAAGTTTATCAGCCTTCTGTCGAACTGCCCGATCGCGTAGAATTAAAGCAAGCTGCGGATTTTCTCAAGCGCAGGGTTAGCTGTGAAGTAGTCGCAACTTCGGTTTGCGCTAAGTCTGTGTCTGATGCTTTAATTGATTTGGCTCAGAATGATCAGTGTGATGCGATCGTCCTAGGAGCGAGCCGCGAAGGGATGCTAAAGCAGGTGATTCAGGGGAACATCCCGGAAGCTGTGGCGCGCGGTTGCGACTGTACAGTCATTTTAGTGCGATCGGCAAATTAGTCGTTAGTCATTAGTTATTAGTTATTAGTTATTAGTTATTGGTTATTAATTATTAGTCTTGTTT
>PVWI01000519.1 GCA_003003725.1 filamentous cyanobacterium Phorm 6
GGGACCCCCCCCAGCCCCCCCTTGGTAAGGGGGGGAGCAAGAGTGGGCGATTCATTGGTAAGGGGGGGAGGAGTGATTAGGGTTTTTAAGGTGTCGATTTCTTTGGTGCGCTGTACCCAATTTCTGACGGGGGGTAAGTTTTCTGGGAGGGGGAATGTGCGATCGTTTTGGTTGTCTTGGGGGATATCTGCGATCGCGGCGGCTAAAAGTGGTTCTGTTTTCTGAATTTTGTAGCCTTCAGCAATGTATTCCCAGTTTTCTATTTCTACTGCTTTGCAAATATTGATAAAGTTCTCTCGTCTAATTCCTATTTTCGCCCAAAACCGCTTTAAGGTAGCTGTTGAAACTAAAGCGGCAACACACCAAGTATCCTCAGTTTTATTCCATCCGAGATTGCGTCTTACCATGTCAATGATTTTTAGCCCTTCTTCAGATGCTCTGAGCAAACCTGCCATTGCGACTCCTCTACGGAAACTCTGCGTTAGTAAAGAATGTTACACGATTTGGTGAGCCGAGAAGTGAGCCAAATGAGACAAATGAGCTAAATGAGCCTTTTTTGCTGAGCCAAATGGTGAGCCGTTTAGCCTATGCAGATTCAGGATTGTGGAGTATTGTGAAGTGATGAGTCTGGCTGTCAGCTACGTTTGACGGTGCATCTGGCGGGCGATCGGGGATACAGCTTATCTGCTGTTGGGACTCATGTAAAGTTTTGTTACAAAAACAGGGCGATCGGCATAAAAAGCAGATGAACGTCCTGATAGATATTTAGGAAAGCTTGCTAGGCGGGCTTTGCTGGTTTTGACGCAACTATATTTTTGAGGAGATGGGATTATGGTTAAGGTGAATTTCAATATATGGGGTAAGGACAGAATAGTTCAATCTACTCCTAGCACGCTGGGAATAGATGCTTCTGCATTAAGGTCTGCCAACCCAGTTGGCCTCCCTCAACCATTTGAAACAACTGCCGATAAAAATACTTATGTAATCATTCATGGATTTCAGAACCAGGGTGGTAATCAAGTTGATACTGGTGGTAATCAGAATAATCAATTTACACCTGAAATGTGGATGTCAGAAAGGGCTAAGGCTCTTCGAGAACGAGACCCTGATGCTAATATCATTTTGGTGGACTGGGAAGACGGTTCTAAACCTGCACTGGGAGTTCCACTGCTACCAGACCAAGTACCCATCCTTAGTTTAAGCACTTATGATCGAGCTGCGTCTAATACGAGAGAAGTGGGAGATCAACTTGCTCAGTATCTAAAAGCACGGAATCTTGACCCAAACAAAATAGAGCTTATGGGTCACAGTTTAGGCGCTCATGTATCAGGTTTTGCTGGCGCTAAATATAAAGAAATTACAGGCAAGGAACTGAATCGCATCACTGGTTTAGACCCAGCAGGGCCTAATTTTGAAACCAGAAAAACAGGGAAGTTTAGAACAGAGATAGAGATAGTGGCATTTCCACCGCCGCCAACTTTGAGAAATGTCCTAGTTCCAGAAGAGGAGCCAGTTCCTCCAAGCGATCGCTTAGACCCCGATGATGCTAAGAGAGTAGTGGTTCTCCATACAAGCAAGACTTTAGGACATGATGATGCAATAGGAGACTTTGATATCTTTGTCAACTGGAATAATTCTTTTCAGCCCGGTAAATCAAACTTTGTTGATAATCATGGCTACGCGAATGAACTATATACAGACCTCATTAAAGGAACAGTTTTTCCTCAATCTGATGGAAAAGTTTTAGACCTGAATAGGTTGAATTCTGCTGAAACTGATAAAATAGACGTTGACAGCAGTAAAGCTCTTTTTACAGGCTCAACATCTGGAACTTTTGGCAGGAGCGGGAATAAGAAAATTTTAGGAACTCCTGCTGGTGGAGATAGTGAAAGCTATGTACAGTTTGACGGCAATAGATTGATCGCAGCCACTGATATTCCTTTCGACCTTGGTAATCTGACTTACCGCAATGGACTTACTGTTTTTGGTTCAGAACCTGAAGGTGATTTCCCTCTCAATGTCACGCTGTCTCTCACTAATCCTGTACCTAACACCCAGATTTTTAATTTTCCATTCAACTTGACTGCTACCAAAAATACAACTGGCGATCCAGTTAAAG
>PVWI01000170.1 GCA_003003725.1 filamentous cyanobacterium Phorm 6
GGCAAAGAGTGGGAAAACTTCAACAGTAAACAACTATCAAAAGCTTGGTATCAGAGAAATATAGACATTCCCGGCGACGTTCAAAACCGCCGAACTTTTATCGACTTAGCCCGAGTCAGTACCGATGCAGTCATCTTCGTCAACGGCATTAACTGCGGTCAAATAGAATGGCCCTACGGCACAATTGAAATTACCAAAGTAGTAAAATCAGGTCAAAATACCATATCTATTTTAGTCGCGGCAGTATCCGACGAAAAAGACAAAGCCGTGATTATGAGTCCCACAGAAATCTACACAACAAAATCCAACTTGCAATCGCGCGGACTCATCGGCGAAGTCCGGATTTTCAGCGTTCCCCAAGGCCCGCTAATTAGCGACATATTCGTCCAAACTTCTACCAGAAACAAACAAGTTAAATTAGATGTAGAACTCAAAGACGTTACTCAAAACGGTCAAGTTCAACTAATCGCCCAAATGCTCGACGAAAAAGGCAAAGTCGAACAAAAATTTACCGGAACAGCCAGCGTTAAAGCTCAACAAACTCAAAGCATACAAGTCCAGTGGAATTGGCAAAATCCCCGCCTTTGGGATACTGGCAAACCCAACCTTTACACCCTGCAATTAGAAGTAAAAGGCAGCGGCATTGACACGCAATACAACCAACCTTTTGGGTTCCGCGAATTTTGGGTTGAAGGGCGCAAGTTTTTCTTAAACGGTACCGAATTTCGACTGCGACCAAACTTACATTCCGATACTTGGGAAGGCGGGACAGTCGAAGTATCTGACAAACTAATTGACGGCTATGTCAAAGCAGGTTTTAACATAACAGAAATCTGGCCTTGGAATCACGACGAACGCGGCAGATGGCATTTTCGAGAACTATTTTCCGAACGCGCCGACCTCAAAGGTTTTCCAATTATGGCGCCAGCTTTAGACATTACTCCCATCGCCTGGAGTGAACAGTGGAATAATCGCCAAATAATCGATCGCTGGAAAGGTCGAATGGCAGCAGAAATGCGCCGCTACCGCAATCATCCCTCAGTATTAATGTGGGCGACAAGTCCCAATTATTTCGGCAGCGGTGACGACCAAAATCCCCGCCGCATCGGCCGCAAAAAAATAGAAGGAACTCTCGGCCCCGTAGAAGACCAGCGGATGCGCGCCAAAACCCCCTTGGGCACTGAGGCTTTTGCTGCGATGAAATTGGTAGACCCAACCAGACCTGTAATGGTACATCAAGGTGGAACTTTCGGCGATGTTTATTCGCTAAATTCTTATTTAAATGTGATCCCGCTGCAAGAGAGAGAAGAATGGATTTCCGAGTGGAGCAAAACCGGAGAAATGCCCTACATGGTGGTAGAATTTGGCACGCCTCTGCACGCCACAATGATGCGAAACCGTCAAGGTTTTGATAAAGTAATTGTTAGCGAACCTTTGATTACAGAATTTGCAGCAATTTATCTAGGAAAACAGGCTTACGAGTTAGAAACTCCGGGTTATAAAGGTAAAATTCGCGAGCAATTTGTCAAAGGTCAGGAGTATAAAAGCTGGCATAATAGCAAGGATTTAGATTTTGCACCGGCTTTCCAAAAGTTGCAGAATTTATTTAGTACAAATACTTGGCGGACTTGGCGGACTTTTGGAATGTCTGGAGGGATGATTCCTTGGCACGATGGACACGGTTGGGAAATTTTGGACGCTGGCAGAACTAAGGTGGATATTGGGCCATTTCAACCTGGTCGCCGGGGCGTTTATTTGAAGCAAGTCTCGAATAATCTTTTGAATTATTTGCAGCCAGAAGCTTACAAAATATATCCTGGAGGCGAGGCAATTATAAATAATAATGGCCCGACTTTGGCTTGGATTGCTGGTGCTAATCAGGCTTTTACTGCCAAAGATCACAGCTTTTTTGCAGGCGAAAAATTGGCAAAGCAAATAGTATTAATTAACGATACGCGGGCGCAACAAGATTTTGCGTTTAATTGGCGAATATTGGTGGGTGGACAAGAAGTTGGAACTGGGGAGAAGAAGGGAAGTATTGAGACAGCAGGCACGCTGTTTTTCCCCATTGACCTGAAATTACCAAATACGATTTCTGGGAAGACTGACGGAGAAATTCGCTTGACTGCACGAATTGGCGATCGCCCGCATTCTGATACTTTCGCTTTCCGGGTATTTTCCACTTCATCCAAAGTCAAGGATGCAGTGACAATCTTCGATCCAGTTGGCAAAACATCAGCAATGTTAAAGCAGTTAGGTTATCAGCTTGTGCCGTGGAACGGTTCGCAAGTTTCATCGCTACTAATTATCGGTAGGGAAGCATTTTCTAGCGGGCAAAACTTGCCAGGAAATCTAGAAACTTTCGTGCGGAATGGCGGCAAAGCAATTGTGTTTCCTCAGCGCCGAGACTGGCTGAAAAACATGGGTTTGCGGGTTGCCGAACACGTCAGCCGCCGTGCGTATCCAGTTGATAATAACCATCCAGCAGTTAGCGGTTTGGACGATGCAGATTTGCGCGATTGGATTGGGGAAAGCACTCTACTTGAAGCTTATCCAGATACGATTCAAACTGGGGCAAGATTGAGTCCGTCAAATATGCCTTGGTACGGCTGGCATTGGGGAAATCGTGGCGGTGTCAGCAGCGCTTCTATTGAGAAGCCGCACCGCACTTCTTGGCGACCAATTTTGGAATCTGAGTTTGATTTAGCTTATTCGCCGCTGATGGAATTGGATTACGGAAAAGGGCGGCTGATTTTAAATGAGTTGGATTTGGAAGACCATTATACTGTGGATGGTGGGGCGGCGCAATTAGTCCAGCAACTTGTGAGTTACGGGATGAATTCTGCGGTGATGGGAAAGCCGGATAAAGTGGTTTTAATTGGGGGAGAAAAGGATGCCAAGAAGTTGGACAGTTTGGGGGTAATTTATCAGCGGGCTAATGGGCTTTCTCAGGATGTTGGTTTGGCAATTGTGGGGGCAGAAGCGAATCTGAAAGATGCAGAATTGCGCGGTTATTTGAATGCTGGCGGGAAGGCGTTTTTCTTGCCGCGTCAAGTGCCTGTTGCAGGTTTGGGCGTGGGTTTGCAGCAGGCGAAAGATTTCGGTGGTTCGCTGGCGGTTCCGAGTTGGGATGAGGTGAAGGGGCTTAGCGGTTCGGATTTGCGATCGCGATCTTTTTATGATACTTGGTTGATTAAGTCTGGGGGAGAAATCGGTGCTGACGGTTTGTTAAGTCGGGTACAAGTTGGCAAGGGCGTGGCGATTTTCTCTCAACTTGACTCGGATAGTTTGAATGCTGATGCTAAGACTTATCTGCGTTTTACTCGCTGGCGGCAAACTCGGGCAAATGCTCAGATTTTGGCTAATTTGGGGGCGAGTTTTAAGGCGGATGGTGCTGTGTTTAATGGTTCTAGTCAGGAGTTTTATCACTCGGATTACAAGACGGATTTTGAGAATGGGGACGATCCTTATCGGTATTATCGATGGTAGGAGTTACAAAATTAATATAAGGTTTGTAGTGAGGACTTTAGTCCGCATTGGGCCAATTTTTATAAGAACGGACTGAAGTCCGCACTACAAACAGTAGTTTCTATCTCGATTGAACTAAATATCACAGGTCAAAGTGTCGTTTAAATCTGGGGTCTAATTTGTCGGTTTTCCTTTGGTTGCAGGCGCGGCAGAGGGTTTGCAGGTTGCTGATGTCGTTGCTGCCGCCGCGGGCTAGGGGGATGATATGATCGATCGTCAGTTCTGCTTCTAGTTTGGTTTGGCCGCAGCTTTGGCACTGGTATTCGTTGCGAGTGAAGACGTATTTTCTGACTTCTGGAGGAATGCGAATTCTGGGGGTTTTAGTCATGATGTTTGGCTAACTATCTTTGGGTATTTTTTGACGAAGATCGTCTAGGGGAGAAATGACTTTACCATCGGCTGATTTTCCAGTTTCTGCAACTTCTGCAACTTCAAGCTCTTCAGGCTCAAACTCTAAAGTAATTCTCACTCTTCCTCTTTGCCAACTCTTAGCGCCAGGCTTAAGTATTTTACAATCTATTCCTTCCCTAAACCACATTTCTTTGGCTTCTGTCCATCCACCTTGAGCTTTCACTAGAGTCATCATGGCCGCAATAAACTCACTCACCGTAAAAGTGTGATTGGTGACTAAAATTTCAGCCGAATATACAGATACAACATCTTCACGTTTCAGTCTATCAAATTTATCATTCATTTTTGTTTCTTGTTTAGATTGTTTTAATTATAAATGTTTTCGGCGAATAGCTCATCATAAATGTCATTTTCCGCACTCAGCAAATCTTGATAAGCTTGAGATACAAGCATCAGTTGAACAGATTCTTTTCCATTTTTGAAGAAAAGCGCTGGTTGAGAAGTATTGCCAACTTATCATCGGGAAGTTGCTCGATTATTGTGAGAAGTTTTTGGCGAATGTTCATAGGATTAAAGTCGCTTTTTGTTAGCTATTATACCACAATTGTTTTGACTAGATTTAAAACCGCCTCAAAAGTCATATTTGTGATGTTTCAACTTGCGATCGATGTAATTGTAGCATTTTGGTCGCCCAGGACAGCATGATCAGGCTTTGGTTGAGAAGATTCGTTTAGCACAGTCCCCGGAAAACTTAAACTTGTGCCGAAATTAGCTAAACGTGCTATATTCAACCCCGTAAACCCTGAATAGCACTTTCAGGTATGCTAAATTTATCAACGAGTCAACTAAATGCGCCCTACTTTCAAGAAATTAGCTGCGATCGCCCTGAGATGCTCCCTTACAGATTAAATAAAGCTAAACTATTTGGCCTGTAAAGGTTTCAGCTATTTACTTTTTTTTGTATGCCTGAAAATTTTGTACGTTTTCTTAAGTTGTCAACAATAGGGGAGGGTGTTTGAAAGTAGAGAGGTTAAGAAGGTTTTTCCGGCTTCATTGAGGTCGCTATCTAGGGAAAAAGTTAGACTGCGAACTCGGATATCACCATGTTTGATGTCAAGTGGCTTTTCGAGATTTTGCGGGTAGATGAGAATTGCATTTTGGCAATTTAACGCATTTGCATAAGCCACTATTTGATAAATGTCTTTATTATCTATTTTATCGGGATCTTTGTATTTTGTATCGAGGACATACTGGACTTTACTTGTTGCAATATCGCACAGCAGTAAGTCAATCCGATAGAAATAGTTTGGGTCATGTGTGACTCGGTGTTGTTGTTTGACAAAAAAGCCTTTTGGTGTATTTGCTTCGAGCCATTCAGCGACGAAAAGTTCATATAATTTAGCCATGTCAATTAAAAAAGGGAGCATTTCGCGATCGCCTGTTTGGTGACTCGGCCCTGTGTTATCTAAAAAGAATCGACATAAGGCGTGTAAAAGTTGATAATCTTGATTCAAACGGTGATAATTTCTATCGATACAAGCTTCGGATTTAAAAGGTTTTAATGTCACAAATCCTTGGAGTGCGTGAAAGGCTTTTCGCACAGTGGATGAAACAGATTCACCGCACAAACCACTGCGGCCAATAATGAAGAGTGTCCAAGCGAGTATTTGATTGTCTTCAATATCGCTTGTTTGTTCGTTATAGTGGCATTTTAGTTTAACATCCCAAGGTTTTTGCAGGGCCGATCGCAAATCGACGCGGCCGCGAATGTAAGCGAGTCTTTCGGTTTTGGGTAAGTAATCGCGATATAATCCTTTGCGACAGCGTTCGAGAATTTTCTGGGCAAGAATGTTAGCTAATCTTTCATAGGCTTGTTCTAAAGATTGGCACTGAATCTGTCCTATGGGAAATTTTATCTTAAGTTTGTAGGCATAGTCAAGCATCCCGAATAAGTTTGTTAGAGGAACTTTGGGGCTGATGACAATGTGAAATTCGGGAGTAATTGGGATGTGGCCGACTCTGCCTTTAGATGTTAATTTCCATTGATAATTTGTGGTAAAATCGGGACGTTTTATCTCTATTTCTTTGGCATAATTATGGTATATTTTTCGTCCTACTGATTCGGGGATTGAGTCTTGTTCAAAAGTTGCTAATTGATATTCTGTGAGTTCGATGATTTGGGGTGATTCTCGTTTCATAGATGCTGTAACGCCGTGTTTTTGGTAATAATGGTAGCGTTAGATTATCAATTGCTGAATTGAGATTGGATTTTATCCCAGAGAAATTCCTCCATTTTTGCCTGATTATCAAAGAAGTATTCTTCAAGGTATGGCTCGATTTCCATTTGCCAAATATCTTGGATATCTCCAGCTAAGGTTTTTGTCAAAAAGAAGGAGATGCCTAGTTGATAGTGTTTGTTGTTAATTGCCCGATTGACATCTTCTAGAATGTTAGTTAATTTATCAACTGGGAAACCTGTTTTCTCTCTCTGGTGATACTGTCGCAGCACTTCATAGTTTGGATAGACGGGAATGAATGCGAAACGGCGGCGGAGTGCATTATCAACTAAGGCAATAGAACGGTCTGCGGTGTTCATTGTGCCGATAATGCGGACATTTGTAGGGATTCTAAATAGTTTACCGCTGGCTAGTGTAATAAAGCGTCCTGTGTCTTGTCGGTCATCTAGGAGATACATTAACTCGCCAAAGACTTGAGAAAGATTTGCGCGATTAATTTCATCAATAATGAGAACGCAAGTGTCTTCACAGGCTTCGGCTTTTTCGCAGAATTCTAGGAATCTACCGGGAACTATTGAGTAGGTTAATTGTCCGTTTTGAGTTATTGGGCGGAGGCCTTCGATAAAGTCTTCGTAGGTGTAGGCGGGGTGAAATTGGATAATGTCTGAGAAACCGTCACCTCCGCCGATTAAGTGTTTGGCTAGTTTTTCGGCTATAAAGGTTTTTCCGGTTCCGGGTGGGCCTTGGATGATGGTTTGGCCTTTGCGGTTAATGGCGTGTATCCATTGGGTTAGTTGGGTTGTTTGAAAACCAGTAATTTCTGAGATTTCTTCTAGTTGATACACTGGATTAAATTCCTTTTCATAGACTGAAAGATATTCACTGGTAAGAAGCTCTGGCAGATTATTTGCTCCCGTCCAGTTAAAAATTAATAATAAGGGAAATAGTTTTTTAAAGGTTTGTGCTATTTTTTGAATTAACTGTTTGGCAGAATATCTTAGTATTTCCTCTGACTCAAGTGATATCGCGACTTGAACATCACAAACTCCAAGCCGTTCCCATTCGACTTTTGGATAGCTATTTATTTCTGATAATATACTTTTTAATAGTTCATGAATACATTTTTCAGGCTTCATTCTGCAATTTAATTTTTCCTCCCAAATATTTTTTGCTATAAAACTATAAGAAAAATAATGTCTGTGTGGAAGGTGATAACGTTTAAGATTTTCGATAAAATTAACGTTCTTTCCATAATCTTTGTAGTGCCTTGCCATTGCCGGAAAGAAATGGTTTTCTCCAGAAAAGCCAAAAGTTAATGTCTGGTTTTCAACTTTTAACATTAACTTATAAGATTGCCTAGTATGATACCCACCGTTAAAACAGTAGCCTACACTGTAGACTACTGTTGTAGATTTCAAAAATTTTGTTTGAATGCTGCCAAAGCTCTCCTGCTTGACATCTATATATTTTTTAATAAAATCCGGCAATTGCTCTTCTACCTCGCTTAAAATATACTTGACTGGCTCTTCTACATATTTTAAAAAATCTTTTTTGTGTGCCAGATAAAAATCTGAGCTAGGGTTTTCATAAAATTCGGTCAATAGGTTAAATGTGTTCTCTGAAAAAGGACATTCAGGATGTACAAAAACTTTTTCCATTTTTTCTGTATGTTTAAGGTGACTCAATTGTTGTTCTTAAATTATTGTAGCCGATCGCCCTTCCCGACACCAGATATCTGAGATACGATCGCACCCCCCATCCTTACCCACATCAATAGCCCTCCCCAACCAGTAACACAGGCAAAACTGCTAACAACAGTTGCCGGAAAATTTAAACTTGCGCCGAGTGACTCAGATTTACCAAATTGTGTCTATACTAGATAATTGAATCCGGCGATCGCGACTAATAACGGGCACATTAAGATACAAACCAGTAGCAGCAATAATGCGATCGGGCAAATCTGGAATTTGCGATCGGTCAACTTGCCTTAAACTCACAGCTATATTGCGATCGAAAGGAATTTCAACCAATAAGGCATCATCGCTCTCAACTTCTCTCAATAATAGATCGAGAGTAGTTGAATTAATCCGCCCTCTCTCGCTCAGATAGACAATTTCTGCTAATGTAATTGATGAAAAAGCCACCTGATTTCCCTCGGCAGCTATCTGTTCTATTGTCGTTCTAGCAGTCACCGAAAGTCGTGAATCGGCAAAGATATACCAGATCACAGCATGAGTATCAGCTACAGCACGCAGCATTAGAAATCCTCCCTTGGGAAATTCGCCCATTCTTCGCTGCGAACTTCATCTATATCAGTGGCAGAAGGTGCAATTCCCAACTCAGCACATAAACCCCACAATGATTTGCGGGGAGCGGGCCGAACAACTAATTCTCGTTCTATTTCAGGAACCATCCACTTAATCAATCGTAACTTTTCGGCTAGAGACAAGTGCTTGACAAGATTTAAAACCGCCTCAAAAGTCATGTTTTTTATGTTTCAATTTGTGATTGATGTAATTGTAGCATTTTGGCTGCCAAGGACAGCATCACCAGGTTTGGGTTGAGAAGATTCGTTTACCACGGTTCCCGGAAAATTTAAACTTGTGTCGAAATTACCTAAACGTGCTATATTCAAGTCCGTAAACCCTGAACAGCACTTTCAGGTAATGCAAATTCATCAACGAGTCAACTAAATGCCTCCTACTTTCAAGAAATTAGCTGCCATTGCCATCTTTTTTGTAGCCGTAAAAGTTTTAGTTGACTCCCCCTATTTCAAAGAAGCAAAAAGCTCGATCGCCCACAGAAACGAAGCAAGTGCCACATTAGACCCCCCAAACCTGCGACAAACAGCCGGAAACAAGCCCCCAGCAGCGCCACCAACATCAGTGGATCGCAACTTTGATATCGTAGTGTACGGCGACGAAGTACCGGGGATATGTGCGGCGATATGGGCTAAGAAAACTTTAGGTGAAAAAGGCAAAGTTGCTGTGGTGCGATCGAACTACGCAACTGCTCTCTTGGGCGGCGTACTCACCCGTGGCGGTTTAGGTTACGTCGATTTAGACAAAATCCCCGACTGGTATCGCCAACCCTACGCCCAATGTTTCAAAGACTTCTTAGACAAAGCCAATGTCCCCGAATCTTGCTTAGAACCAAAAACGGCCGACAAAGCTCTTAAAGAGATGCTTTCGGAAGCCGGAGTTCAAGTTATTTCCAACTCAACTCTGACTCCTCATGTAGTCAATAAAAAAATAGAATATGCCGAAGTCAAAGAGAGCAATATCAAAATTAAAGCTAACTCTTTCATTGATGTAACTCAAGACGCAGAACTTGCCAGAAAAGCCGGATTATCTTATTATACAGGATATGAATCGCAAAACATCAAATCAAAAAATGAATCCTTAGCTATATCTGTAGTCCCGACAATTACCGGGCTAACTATTGCCGATTTACGCAAAATAGAAGATAACATTCTCTACGACGCTCCTTTAGTAGAAAAGATTAAAACCAGCATTAGCAAATATAAAGATCCTGCCAGTACAGAGTTCTGGCTGAGGAATTTTTTGACTCCGATTTATCAAGCCTATCGAGACGGCTACAATATCAGAAGCGTAGCTATAGGTGCAGCATATCACGTAGACAGAAATCTGCCCTTTACTCAAGATAAAGGATTCTTTTTTGATAAAGCCAATGTTTGCGTTTATAAAGATAATGCGATGTCGTGGAACGGGTTTCTGTTTAAATACAAAGTTGACGAATTGATGAAGATGGAAGCTAACGGCAGAAAACCGACTCCTGAAATGGTTAAAGAAATGTCATACCTGCAAGAATGGCTGCAAAAAAAGTCGGGTAAAGATGTGAGACTATTTATCCCGGATGAGATTTATATCAGACAAACTTTGAATGTGCGCGATGTGGTAGCGCCGCTGACGGGGAAGGAGATTATTCTAGGGGGAACTATACCCTCCAAGTCGATCGGCAGTTTTTCCTATGATTTCGACTTGCGGGGCGGAGTCAAGGATTTGGATTCGAGAATTCCGCCGCTGCCGGTGTATAATTTCGGGATAGAGAGCGCTTTGGCGAGTAAAGTGAGTAATTTAGCTATTGTCGGGCGATCTTCGGGCTATGTCGGTATGGCGGTATCAGTCGGGCGAATTGCCACAGTGAATATTTATCAAGGACAAGGTGTGGGCGTGGCGGCCGGTTTGGCTAGCAAGTTAGGAGTGCCGCTGAATACGATTACTTCGGCTAAAACCAGAGAAACTTTGGAAGCTTTGACGGGGAAAACTACGTATTTGTCGGGGAGAGATACGAGTTATGGGGTGGATTATAAGGAAGTCAAATAATTAAGCACCTTCAGTTCGTAGTGTGGACTTCAGTCCGCAATCCCGGAGCGGACTGAAGTCCACACTACGAACCTATTTTAGATCGGTCAATTGACCGGACACGATATCAGAACAATCCGCAGCCTGTTTTGTGAAGTTTTATTACAAAAACCGCAGCTCTGCATAAAAAAAAGAGCTTGAGTCTGATAGATAAGCAGACGGGTTCTAGCTGTTCGACGGCTTTAATAGTGAGACTTAAAAATGGCAACCATTAACGGAACGTTGGCTGACGATACTCTCAATGGCACTTCTAATGCAGATGTGATATTTGGGGAACAAGGCTCTGACTTGGTGTTTGGGCGCGATGGAAATGACTTGATTTATGGGAAGCAGGGGGCTGATACTCTGCACGGGAATGAAGGGAATGATACTTTGTACGGCGGTAAGGGTAATGAGACTGTTTATGCCGGCAAAGGTGACGATCGACTATTTGGCGATTCTGACGACGACTTGCTGTACGGAAACGACGGCGTGGACACCATAAACGGTGGTAAAGGCAACGATACAGTTTACGGCGGCAAAGGTAATGACAGCTTGTTGGGCAACTTGGGAGATGACTTTCTTGCTGGCGACAAGGGTTCGGATACCTTAACTGGCGGGAATGGTAATGATACTTTCTTTATCGGTAAAACTACCGGCGGCTCTCAGTTATTGGATGCGGACTTCATTACTGATTATACAGACGGTGAAGATGTAATTAAGTTAAATAGCGACCTGTCGTTTGATGACCTGAAAATTTATGCGGGTAAAGGCGTTTATTCTGGCTACACGATTATTCAGGATAAGCTAACAAACGAATATTTAGCGGTTTTGGAGGGTACGAATAGTATCGCTATTGCTGATTCTAGCGGAGTTAACACTGTGAGGCCGGAGCCTTTGCCAACAGCACCGACACCTGCACCGACGCCGACACCTTCGATCACTTCGACGCCGACACCTTCCATCACGCCGACTCCGACTCCTGCGGTGACGACTCCGACACCTGCACCGACACCTGCACCGACTCCGACGCCTGCACCGACTCCGACACCTGTGGTCACAACGCCGATACCTGTGGTCACAACGCCGACGCCTGCGGTGACGACTCCGACGCCTGCGGTGACGACTCCGACGCCTGCGGTCACAACCCCGACGCCTGCGGTCACAACGCCGACACCTGCGGTCACAACGCCGACGCCTGCACGTGTAAAACCGACAGCGTTTGATGAAAAATTCTATCTAATGATGAATTACGATGCAACCAAGGCTATTTCTACTGGGAGCGTAAAAAATGCTTTGGAACACTACGAAACTGTAGGTAAAGTTGAAGGTCGGGCCAGTGCTCCTTCTTTTGTGAGCACTTTTAACATTGAATTCGACTATCGGTTTGATACGACTGGGTTTTTCAAGAATAACCCCAACCGTCAAGCTGTTTTGGAATCCGCAGCTACCTACTGGGAATCTGTCATTCAAGATGAATTTGAAAACATTCCCGTTGGCACTAAACTTTCAGTGCAGAATCCTTCTACAGAAGAGATAGAGACTCTGGTTTTAGATCGAGAGATAGACGATTTCCTCATCTTTGTAGGAGCAGGCCCTATCAATGCTGCGGGGAGAGCTTACGGGTATTCCGATCCAAAAGCTTTTCGCGATCGAATCGATGGAGTAAATTACGAACCTTTTGTAGGAAGCATCGCATTTGATACCAATATCCCCTATATAGTCGATTCAACGCCATTTGACTTTACTGACACTCCCAGCGAACCGGGCACTCCCGGCCCTGGCGGTGGCATTGTCAGCCTTTTTATCAGTGCCGCGCACGAGTTACAACACGCACTGGGTTTTACTAATGGAGCACCAGCTTTCAGTGCGCGAATAAATGGAAGCTCTTTTGACGGGCCCAACGCCAGGGCTGCTAATGGGGGGAATCCTATTCCTCTTCAACCCGCTCCTGACTTATCTCATTTAAAAAGTATTGTGAGCAGTGGTGGATTGCCCTCTCTTTTGGGTGACGGCGGTGGTGCAGGGTTAAAGATCCCTACTAAAGTTGACTTGTCATTGTTGGCAGATATTGGCTACAAATTTGACGGATTTACCGTTCAAGATTCAACACCTGCCACTGCAACTGAGGGAGATGACAAAATCCTTGGTACAGATTTGGCTGATACTTTCAACGGTTTAGGCGGTAATGACATCATCAACGGTGTGGCTGGTAATGATAGCTTGACTGGTGGTGATGGCAATGACATACTTAACGGCGGCAGTGGCAATGATAGCCTGATTGGAGGTGCTGGCAATGACAACCTTACTGGGGGTGCTGGTCAGGATACGTTTTTCTTTGGAGCAGCAAATGGTCAAGATCAAATCAATGATTTTGTAGTGGCTGACGACAAAATTCAGCTAGCGGCTGGTCTAGGTTTTAGCAGTGAAGCTGATGTTTTAGTTCCTCGTCCCGGAACCTTCTTTAATGGCACGGTTACTGGTGGAGGGCTGTTTTCTGACATCACTATCAGTGCTGGGAACAAAATCCGAGTCTTCCACGAACAACCTCTGACTGCCGCGAATTTCATCATCCTCTAATCTAGTCTTCCGATAAGTTTAGAATTAGAGCGATCGCACTTTCGGGAAAAAAAGTGCGATCGCTTTTTTTTCGCTGGCTCTACTCAAACCCCTGAATATTATTGTTTCTGTACCCTTGCTTCTCTAAATTCACCAATGCGTTTTTCATATTTCTCATCCACCGCCGTTATCATCTGACCTACTTCTATCATTTGCCGTTCAACTATTTTTGCCATTTCCAGCAGTTCAAGTAATTCTTTTTCATCCGGTAGCTGTCTCATTGTAAGTTCTCCAATCGATCGATAATCTGTTCCATAAAGTTAAAATCATAAATAAGAGGCCCGATCGACCAAATTCCCCTCACCCTCCCCCCGCTGTGGCACAATCATAAATAAGATAAAACCCTCAAGCCACCATGACCGCAAACCTACCGCCCCAATACGACCCCAAAGCCACCGAAACCAAGTGGCAAAAATACTGGGAAGACAATCAAACCTGCAAAGCAGACCCAGAAGCCGGCGGCGAACCTTACTGCGTCGTCATTCCGCCGCCCAACGTCACCGTCAGCCTCCACATGGGACACGCTTTTGAAGAGACG
>PVWI01000171.1 GCA_003003725.1 filamentous cyanobacterium Phorm 6
AAAAAACACAATTTATCTTTGAGCCAAATTTCGCATCCCGTGTTTCGTGTCGGGTTTTCGCGATCGCAGTTTAATTTCACCCGCCTGTTGGGGTTTTCTGCTGTTAATCTTTTGTTTTGTTCTGCTAACCTCACGGCTCTCCTCCGAAGTGTGGTATGCAGCTTAACGATTCCACTTTGATCAAGTTTGCTCTATTATGCTTTGTTTTCTTCAAATTCAATAAAACTTAAAAATTTGTCAAATTTAGATCGGTGGATGCCAAAATTAGGTCGATCGCTTTTGCCACAATCTTCACGGCGTGGGAGAATATAGCGGTTTGATTGGTGAAATTAACTATAACTAAGGTGCTTCTGATGACCGATAAACAAAACAGAACTTTACCGGCACAGCCAGCCCTCTGTCGGATTTTAGATGCAAATCTCGATCGATCGCGCGAAGGGTTGAGAATTATTGAAGAATGGTGCAGGTTTGGTATCAACAGCGCCGATTTAGCTGCTGAGTGCAAGCAACTGCGCCAAGAATTGGCTGCTTGGCACACCGCAGAATTGCGCAGCGCTAGGGATACGCCCGGCGATCCGGGTACGGACTTGACTCACCCGCAGGAAGAGCAGCGATCGAGCATCCAGCACCTACTGGAAGCGAATTTCTGTCGGGTAGAAGAAGCTCTGCGGGTGCTCGAAGAGTACGGCAAAATTTATGATCCGAATATGGGCGCAGCTTTTAAACAGATGCGCTATCGGGTTTACACTCTTGAAAGCAATTTGCTGGCTTATCGGCGCTACCAGCAGTTACTTCGATCGCAGTTATACCTCGTAACTTCGCCCAGAGACAACTTGTTACAAGTCGTGGAAGCTGCTTTGCAAGGTGGACTGACGTTAGTACAGTACCGCGACAAAACCTCAGACGATGCAGTGAAGTTGGATAATGTGCGGAAACTGTGCGAACTTTGTCACCGCTACGATGCTTTGTTGATTGTGAACGATCGCGTGGATTTGGCGATCGCTTCCGACGCCGACGGCGTACACTTAGGACAGCAAGATTTACCTGTGTCGGAAGCCCGCAAGTTACTAGGCCCCGGACGCATTATCGGTCGTTCTACTACAAATGCCGAGGAAATGCAGCGAGCCATTGATGAGGGAGCCGACTATATTGGAGTTGGGCCGGTTTACTCTACTCCGACTAAACCTGATAAACAAGCGGCGGGTTTGGATTATGTGCGGTATGCTGCTGATAAGTCGCCTGTTCCTTGGTTTGCGATCGGCGGAATTGATATCAACAACCTCGATGAAGTATTGAATGCCGGAGCTCAAAGAGTTGCTACAGTACGATCGATCATGGAAGCAGAACAGCCTACTTTAGTCACCCAGTTTTTCATCTCGCAGTTGATTCGGATGCAGAGTCTCAAAGCTCAAAAAGCTCAGAAAGCTTTGCAGGGAAAAACCTAAGTTTAAGCGGATCAAGTAAGATTAAATAAACCCCGAAGACGCTTATGACGCGCAGGAATAGAAAGAAGGAAATACAATTCTTCCTTCGCGTACTGCGTCTTCGTGGTTGGTTCAAATAATTAAAATAATAACGAATGACTAATCAAATCGCCTTGCAAGTTAACGGAGAAACTCGTAATTGTGCCACCGAAACACCGTTACCAGAATTATTAAAACAATTAGGTTTAAATCCGCGATTGCTGGCTGTAGAGTACAACGGCGAAATTCTGCACAAACAATTTTGGGAAACCACGCAGATACAAGAAGGCGACATCTTAGAAATCGTGACAATTGTCGGAGGAGGCTAGCCACAAAGCGAGCGAATCATACCAAATCCCTTGGCATCCAAATGATTCATCTCTCTCTTCTCTTCCTCTGCGGCCTCTGCGGCCTCTGCGGTTAAATCATTCCGAATTTCTCACAAAAATTGTCTACCAAACATGACATCCCCGACTTCTTTAAGAAGTCGAGGATATGGGTATATTGAGATATGAAATCAGGAAACATACCCCCAATTATATGAATTCCCAGGCAGAACCCAGGAACGCATAAAAATTAAACTGCGACAGCTTCAGCCACAGGTGCAACCACAGTTGCAACCACAGGATAAACGCTGAGTTTCTTGCGAGTTTTGCCCTTTCTTTCAAAAGTCACAACACCATCAATCATGGCAAACAAAGTATCATCTCTGCCGATACCAACATTATTACCGGGGTGAACCTTAGTGCCGCGTTGACGAATCAAAATGTTGCCAGCTCTGACAACTTGACCGCCGTACTTTTTGACACCCAGACGCTGGGAATTAGAATCGCGTCCGTTACGTGTACTACCTGTACCTTTCTTATGGGCCATAATGTCCTCAACTTTATTTACTATTGTTTATTCTGATTCAATTTCGCCGGTTTGGGGAGCTTCAACAACTTCTTGAGTTAAATCTCTCGATGCCAAAACAACACCATTGACCGTAATAGAGTCAATCATAAACCGAGTTGTTTCTTGACGGTGGCCTTTTTTCTTCCGAGTTTTCTTTTTCGGCTTCATCTTGTAGACGAGGATTTTGCGGCCCCGGAAATGCCGGAGCACGGTTCCTTCTACAGTGGCATTTTCTAGTAAAGGCTGGCCGATGTGAACGTCGTCTTCGTGCTGTACCAGAAATACTTTGTCAATGATGACTTGTGATTCAGCTTCGACGTGAAGCAGTTCGATGTCGTAGAAGCGGCCTGGTTCTACCCGAAATTGTTTGCCGCCGGTTTCAATGATTGCGTAAGTCATGGGATGGTTGTTGAGATTGCCGTACAGGTAGCTGGTTAGTCATTGGTCATTAGTCATTAGTCATTAGTTATGAACTTTTGGCTGCGGACTTTTGACTGCTGAGTGTTCTCCAGCTTTTGGAATGTCTTAACCTGATCCGAGCCGGATTTAGACAGACAATCTACAACTATCGCTGATTCGGGCGTTTTTGTCAAGAAATTAGGAGACGGCAGTGCCGTGTCCCTACAAGATTATTTTCGGTAGGGACACGGCACGTGCAGTCTCCTCTATATTATTCCGGTGCAACCGGAATTGATATTTAACTGGTTCCCAGGCTCTGCCTGGTAACCAATGTCTAGAGGCTCTGCCTCGCTTGCTGTCGCTAACAGAAAATTGGAGGCAGAGCCTCCGGGATCTGTGTTACCAGGCTCTGCCTGGGAACGAGTAGACGAGTATAATAATGTAATCTAAAATCGGCTAAAGCGCGGCGGGTAAAAATGGCAAATCGCATATGGACACTCTTAACTACTGATATTAAAGAACTGTGTTCTGCTGAAGCAGCCGAGGGAATCGGAGAAGCTGGGAAAGCAGCCGCTGAATTGGCAAAAATGTTCAAGGAACAAGGCCTGGACAATAGCAACTTGCTGCTAGAGGTTTTGAACTCTCCCTTAGCTCAAGTTGTGGGAACTGGATTGCCATTTGTCGGGATGGCGGCGAAATTGCTGGCGTTTTTTATCGAAAAAACTCAAGAGCAACCAACTTTAGCTGAGTGCATTTTTCTGGTCAGTCAGGCCGCTTATCTGGAAAGTTTTAAGGGATTTCTGGAACAAGACGAGAACTTGTTAAATCGCATCGGGCAAACTCCGGTTTCCGATAAAGTTAAACAGTTGCTTAAGAAACTGGCGGATTTGGAATTTAGTGATAAAGCAGCTAAAGAAACTGTGATTTGCTTCCGCGATTCGATATTAGCCAAGGAATTTAATTTAGTGCTGTCAGAGCGGCTGGAACAAGCAGGACTAGAAGGCAGTCAAGCTAAGATATTGACAAAGAGAGTTGCTGCTAATACTCACCGCTATTTAATCGAAGCTTGGGCAATCTCTGGTGATGCTATCAAACATCTCGGACAGTCTTCTTTCAGCGAGTGGCGAGAGGAACAGCAGCAATATCAAAGCATTGACGAATACCTGGAAGACCAGATTGCCGATAAACCGAAAGAAAAAGTATTTGCTGAAGAGTTTACATTTAAAGATATCTACATACCGCTGAAGGCAAAACCAATTGATAAAAATGGCAAGGTTAATGATCGTGCCACAGCATTTGATTTAGAAACTTGGGCAAAAGACTTGCTTGCGGATGAGAAAAAACAGAATTTAGTGATGTTTGTCGAAGCTGGGCCAGGACGCGGAAAAAGTGTTTTTTGTCGGATGTTTGCTGACTGGATTCGACAACAGTTACATCCAGTTTGGACGCCCGTGTTAATTCGATTGCGAGATATTCGCACATTGCAAAAGAGTTTTCGAGAAACGCTGAAAGATGCGGTTAATGCCAGTTTTGCTAGCGATGATGGCTGGTTGACTGATAAAAATACGAGATATTTGTTTTTCTTAGATGGCTTTGATGAGTTGCTGATGGAAGGGAGAAGCAGCGGCGGCTTAGAGGATTTTCTCAAGCAAGTAGCGAAATTTCAGGAAGCCTGTCAGCAGAGTTCGGAAATGGGACACCGGGTTTTGATTACTGGCAGAACTTTAGCTTTGCAAGGAATTGAAAGGCAAATGCCAGATAACTTGGAGCGAGTTCAAATTCAGGTGATGGATTATGGACTACAGCAACAGTGGTTGAACAAGTGGAAAACCCAATTTGGAGCAGAAAAAACCTCAGCTTTTCAGAATTTTTTGCAAGATGAATGCTGTCCAGAACAGGTGAAATCAGACTTGGCACGAGAACCGCTATTGCTTTATCTGTTAGCCGCCATGCACCGGGATGGAATCTTAAAAGTTGAAGATTTTCAAGGAACTAACAGCACTCAAGCAAAAATTTTGATTTACAACCAAGCTGTGAATTGGGTACTCACAGAACAGCGGTCTAAATTGCTCAATCGCGATTTGACAGAATTGGAAACAGAGGATTTGCGGCGCATCCTGACAGAAGCAGGGGTGTGCGTGGTGCAATCGGGAGGGGAATGCGCTTCTGTAGCAAGGATTGAGGAACGATTGAAAGCAGATAACTCGGTTAAAGCATTACTTGAGGAAGCACAACAACGGATTGGCGATAATCCTCTGAGAAATGCTTTGGCGGTTTTTTATCTTCAGCAAGGCAGTAAAGACGGTTCTGTGGAGTTTGTACACAAGAGTTTTGGTGAATTTCTGTGTGCGGAACGATTGAAAGAAAGTCTGGAAGAGTGGACGGAACCGGGAAAGAAAGGTAAAGGATTTAATACTAAAGACTCTGATATGGATTGGGAGATTTATGATTTGTTGGGTTATGGGGCGCTGACGGCAGAAATTGTGGAATATTTGATGGGGTTGTTAACGACTCCGGCTGGTGCAGGGGAGGAAAGTTCGTTTCGTCCTGTGGAGTTATTCAAGCGTCTGGAAGATTTTTATCTGCGGTGGTGCGAGGGGGAATTTATTGATTTGCTGCCGGAAAGTTTGCCTCAAAAGAAGATGCGACTGCTGCGAGAGCAATTGAAAACCCAAGATTTGGGACAGCGACAAATAGATCTTTATGCTGGTTTGAATGTGATGATTTTGCTCTTTAAGTTGCACCGTTACGGTCAGGATAGAGATAAATTGAAAGACCAAATGGTGTTTTATCCTTGCGGGAAACTGAATGCTGAAGGTAAGCTTGACGATGCAAGTCGGTTGTTGGGTATCATCGGTTATGGCTCTTGTGTTGGCGATTCTGGCTTTCTCCAAACAGTTGGGCAATACCTCAGCGGCGCATACCTCAGCAGCGCAAACCTCAGCAGCGCAAACCTCAGCAGCGCAGACCTCAGCCGCGCAGACCTCAGCCGCGCAGACCTCAGCGGCGCAGACCTCAGCGGCGCAAACCTCAGCGGCGCAAACCTCAGCGGCGCAAACCTCAGCGGCGCAGACCTCAGCGGAACTTTTGGCGATGTCAAATGGAATGAGAATACAAATTGGGAAAATGTTCGAGGTTTGGATACAGCCGTTAATGTGCCAGAAGCGTTAAGGCAACAGCTAGGAATGGAGTAGAAATATTGATGAACAAAGCAACTTCAAAGCCTTGCGATTGCTTCGTTCCTCGCAATGACAATACCGATGAACAGGCTTTCCGGTCTGTTCCACAAAGAGTGGATTTTTTTGTGGGGTGGGCCGGAGAGTCCGATCGCGAATGACCGATCGACCTTCGTATGCCGATCGCCCTTAATTCTATCCGAAAGTGCGATCGACCTTAATTTATGCAGCCACAGAACATTTGCTCGATCGTAACAATTCCAAAGCTTGGTGTCTTACCCTACCTTCCATCACCTCTTTTTGCAAAGTAATAAAAGCCTCAAAATCTTCTAAACCGTACTTGGTCATCTGCAACTGCTGTCGCAGCAGTTCTTCCGCCTCAACCGTTAAATAACCGGTTGCCAAAGCTTTTCCGACAATTGTACCGATCAAAGTCATAGTAAATCTACCCTGAAGACACGAACGTTAAAACACTGGAGTTGTATCATCAGACTAACTCCGCTTTTAGTTTGTTTCACAATTACCTTAAAATAGGTTAAATCTACCTTAAGGCATATTTAAATATGGTTATTTTTGATACATAAAACTGTAAATTGTATCGATTTTAACTACACAGTGCGATCGAATTGGGATATTTAGAGGTACATCTCATTTTTGCAAACATCTTCGCCCTTCCAAAATTGAGATGTACCCAGATTTAGTTTGTATCTAGCAATACCCGCCATTCTCTGACCGAAAAAGGAGGAACCAGCAATTCTATTTCTGGTTGATTTTTTACGGGCAAGTTCAACCGCAAAGGTCGATTGCTTTCCAATTTTACAATTATTGATTTAAAATCATATTCTCCGACATTAATCGGCAAATCTGACTCGCTCCAAATATCATTTGCCTTGCCAATTTCCTGATTTCCCGCCGCAACTTTCAGTGGCAGAGGGTGCTGCAATTCTGTTCCAGGAAATCCGACTAATCTCAGATTTAGAGAATTAACTACTCCCGACTTTACTCGCTTGTACAAAACAACTTGCCACGCTTTGTCCTCATTGTCGCGCAGGCTTTGCACGGATCGAAACATTACTCTCTCCTCGCCTTCTGGATATTTGTGAATCGAGGCAAAGGCGGGCTGGCTGTTTGCGACGATTAGATACAGACATAAGCTAATAATAGTTACAATCTGGCGCCAAAAGTTATATTTTTTCATCTATTAACACTTCCAATGTAGGTTTGTAGTGAGGACTTCAGTCCGTCCTTATTTCCAATCAGTTTCAGCTTGCGATAAGACGTAAGCTGAAACATCGATAATTTGTTGTTCAGACAAACGAGCTTTGTAAGCGGGCATAATACCTTTGCCGTTGGTTACTAAGTTGGAAATATTGGCGATGGAATCCATGCCATATTTTTTTAAGGCTTTTTGTTTCAAGTTTTTGCCGCGCCTGATAATGTTGCCGCCGTTGATGTGACAACCGGCACAGTTGGCGCTGAAGACTTCGGCTGCGGTTGCGGTTGCGGGAGTTGTCGCTGTATCTGCGATCGCAATTTGGGAATTAGTGGCGATTTCTACAAATACCAGTGTTAGTATCAATAGAGCGACGGTGAGATTTTTTTTCAAGTTAATTAGCGAAATCATTTATTTGCAGGTTGAAAAATAGTGCTGATTTGATGATATCATTAAATAGGAATTTTTGATTTGACAAGCGTGATTCATTCTTCCCAGTCGAATGTACGGGAAACTGCTTTTTTCCACAAATTATATTTTTGTTCGCGAAGTGCGATCGGCATTTGCGGTTCCCAAATACAATCCACCGCCCAATTATCCCGCAATTGAGCTAATTTACTCCAAAAACCCACCGCCAAACCAGCCGCATAGGCCGCCCCCAATGCAGTAGTTTCTGCTACCACAGGCCGCACCACAGGCACTCCCAAAACATCGCTCTGAAACTGCATCAGCGTGCTATTTCCCACCATCCCACCATCTACTTTTAAAGACAAAAGCTGCACAGCAGAATCCTGATTCATCGCATCCAATATTTCCCGCGTTTGCCATGCTGTCGCTTCCAATACTGCGCGGGCAATATGTGCCTTAGTCACGTAGCGAGTTAAACCTGCAATTACTCCCCGCGCGCTGTCTTGCCAATAGGGCGCGTAGAGTCCAGAAAAAGCCGGCACAATGTAAACTCCTGCGCTGTCTTCGACAGTATTTGCTAATGTTTCTACTTCTGCAGATGTGTTGATGATGCCCAAATTGTCCCGCAGCCACTGCACTAATGCTCCGGCGATCGCAATACTACCTTCCAGAGCATACACAGCGGGCGATTCTCCGAGCTTGTAGGCAACAGTTGTCAGCAACCCTTGCTTTGAAGGGACGATCGCCTCACCAGTATTCAGCAGCATAAAACAGCCCGTACCGTAAGTATTTTTCGCCTCCCCAACATTGAAACAAGTTTGCCCCACCAGAGCAGCCTGCTGATCGCCCAAAGCAGCAGCAATTGGAACACCATCTAACAATCCTTTTGCAGTACCAAAAATGTGACTCGAAGGGCAAATTTCTGGCAGCATACAGCGGGGAATTCCCATTATTTCCAAAGTTTCAGCATCCCAATCGAGGGTTTGCAAATCCATCAGCATCGTGCGGCTAGCATTGGTAACATCAGTAACGTGCGCGCCGCCGGTGAGGTGCCAAATTAGAAAACTATCGACAGTACCAAAAATCGCCTCGCCTCGATTTGCCGCTTCCCGCAATCCTGCGATATTGTCCAGCATCCACTTGATTTTCGGCCCGCTAAAATAAGTTGCTAGCGGCAAACCGCATCGTTCTCGAAATCGATCTTTGCCGTCAACTTCTGCTAAGCTAGTACAAATTTGGTGAGTGCGGGTATCTTGCCACACAATCGCATTCCCGTAAGATTTTCCGGTATTTTTGTTCCAAACAATTGCTGTTTCGCGCTGGTTGGTAATGCCGAGGGCCGCAATATCTTTGGGGTCGATTTTGCCTAGTTCAAGGGTATTTTTAATGACGCTTTGGGTGCGCTGCCAAATTTCATCGGGATTGTGTTCAACCCATCCAGGCTGCGGATAAATTTGCTGGTGTTCTTGTTGGTTGCTGCAAATTATCTGTCCCTGGCGATCGAATATGATAAATCGAGTGCTGGTGGTTCCTTGGTCGATCGCTGCTACGTATTTTTTTGTCAATTGTTTAAAACCTTTTTAAGAAGAAGGAAGAAGGAAGAAGGAAGAAGGAAGAAGGAAGAAGGAAGCCCTTCGGCTTCGCAAGCGGGTAAAAAGAAGAAAGAAGAAAAAAGAAGAGATAAACAGCAAGCTTTTGAGCGATATGTATTTTAAGTTTATTTAAGTCAATTTACTTAGCGTTCTAGTCTTTAACGTCTATGATAATATGTAAAAGTCAAATTAATCTAAAATTTTTTAGTTTAGGGAAGTCCCTACTTTGAAACTAGCAGAATTGCTCAGACTCGATCGCACAATTAAGGTTATTGGCTTTGACGACGCACCCTTTTCTCGTGCCAGCGGCAGTCTGGTGTCCGTCGCCGGAGTAGTCTGCGGGGGCACCAGATTTGAAGGAATGGTCTGGGGACAAGTCCTCCCAGACGGATTAGATGCCACTGATGCTATTTGTCAGCTACTGCTCGGAGGCAAATTTCTGCCGCAATTGCATCTCGTTTTACTAGACGGAATTGCTTTCGGCGGATTCAATATTATTGACCTTCCCGAGTTAGCATCGCGGCTGCAAATTCCGTGCGTTGCTGTTATGCGCCGCCAACCAAATTTAGCTGCTATTGAAAAAGCCCTCGGCTATTTACCAGACTTAGAATACCGTTTAGAATTGTTGCGTCGCGCTGGCAAAATTCATGCTTTTGAACCTTTCTTTTTTCAAGTGTGCGGCGAACAACCGGAAGTAATCGCGCTGGTACTCCAGCGTTTGACTGATACTGGTAAGGTTCCTGAAGCTTTGCGTTTGGCTCATTTGATTGGTGCGGCGGTTATGACTGGTGTTAGCGGCAGTTCTGCTTGAATTTATTATGGGCCAATACGATTTATCTTAATTCAAAAAAGTTCGTAGTGCGGACTTTAGTCCGCTAATTTGAATGCGGACTAAAGTCCTCACTACGAACCAACTAATGATTTAGCTTCCGACAATCTCGCCCTCGATTTCACCGAATTCTATTTTATTAATTTACCATCAATCAAAAAAGTTCGTAGTGCGGACTTTAGTCCGCTAATTTGAATGCGGACTAAAGTCCTCACTACGAACCAACTAATGATTTAGCTTCTGACAATTTCGCCCTCGATTTCACCGAATTCTATTTTATTAATTTACCATCAATCAAAAAAGTTCGTAGTGCGGACTTTAGTCCGCTAATTTGAATGCGGACTAAAGTCCTCACTACGAACCAACTAATGATTTAGCTTCTGACAATTTCGCCCTCGATTTCACCGAATTCTATTTTATTAATTTACCATCAATCAAAAAAGTTCGTAGTGCGGACTTTAGTCCGCTAATTTGAATGCGGACTAAAGTCCTCACTACGAACCAACTAATGATTTAGCTTCTGACAATTTCGCCCTCGATTTCACCGAATTCGATTTTAGTTCCCAAGTCTAAAGTTAGGGTACTTTCTGGTTCAATCATTTTTATCTCGCCTTGACTGTCTGTGGCCCACCAAGCCCGATCGCCCAAATTGGTCAATTCTAACGAAAATTCATCTTTTGAATGAGAATTGATGCCAGCTACAACACCGTTAGAGCCGATCGCAGTTAAACTCGGTATGTCAGAGGTCAATAGCTGAGTTCCCGCATTCAAAGGAATAATTCGACTTCCTAATTTCAGGGAAAATTGACCGCTGGCAAAAGAATTTATTGCGGGCTTAGCTGATATAAATGTAGGTGGAACTTTAGTCTCACTTTCAGCGGGAAAGTCAGAGTTTCCTACTGTAATTGTACAATTACCGATTCTCTTTTGATCGCCCGACCGCAAATAACTCACCGCCCCACTATCAAAATTTTCGCAGACAATTTGACCAGCCTCCAACTGAAAGCGCATAGCCAGCGGCGAAACATTTGGAATACAGATAATAGACAAATTATCATCGCTACCAAAAGTCACCGGTTCGGCACCAATAGTCAGAGTTCGATTTGTGCCAGCATCGTCACTAATCACCAGCCAAGCTTTGTTGAACAAAGTTTCAGCCACAACTAGCATAATTCCAATCCAAAAGCCGATCGCCCCACAGCCAGCTAAACGGCCCGCCGCACCGGATAAAGTATAAGCAAACAGAATAAACAAACAGCCACCCAACACGCCTCCAACACCGCCGCCTCCTGCGCCACGCAGCGCTCCTAAATTGGGAATTCGTTTGGAAAGTCCAAATCCCAACAAACTGCCAGCTATTCCCCAGCAAATCACTCGCAATATCTCATTTTCGCCGTCGCCAATCCCGCTAAAAATACCTTCGGCGATCGCCCCAGAAATAGCTCCTGCGATTAAACCAAACAATCCGCCATTTTTCAAAGCCTGTTTAATTTGAGGCTTGCCTCTAATATAGTAATAGTAGCCGAACATGATAGCTGTAGCAATTCCAGCGCCTACCAATCCAAACCAGCGAGCTGTAGAAAATACATTATCCAAAACAGATTGTGAATCATTGAGTCGGTGCATGAAAGGTTCCGTGAGGAGATTACCCACAAAACCGCCGACGGCACCGCTAACACCAAACTGCAAAGCTTTTTTAATGGCTGATAGATTTCTTTTCAAAGCGCACCTAGTTGAAAATTACAGCAAAACTTGACTACAAGAAACAAAGTCACTATTTCCGATCGTACGCACATCTCCGGGCCTGTCTCCCCATCTTCGGGTTCTCCTCATCGAGAGGGAAAAGTTTTTGAGCCTCGCGCCGTCGCCCGAAAAACCTCAACCATTAATCACCTGCAACCATTGCTGCTAAGTAATTTTAGCGATTTTTTTAACTGTGAGATTTTAACTAAAAATACCCAAGCTGGGGGCCAAATATGAAAAAGAATGTTACAAACTATTACAGTAACACTCAGAATGTGAACATAATGCCTCAAAATACTTGCGAGAGGTAGTTGTGTCAGAGAAGCAATATCCTGACTAACTGCCCGACAGTCACTCGATCGCCACTAAATGGTCTACTGCAATCTCGATCGTAGATTAAAGATCGCATCAGTCATTTGTGGTATTCTAAGCGACAGGCTTAGTGCGAGCACCGATCAAGCGCACCGGCGTAAAAAACCAGCGTCGCCCAAGAACGCCCAAGGTAGTCGGCCAACAACTCTTAAACAGTTGCTGGGTTAGGCTCCCCAAATCGTTCAAGCTCCTGCTGCCAGCTAGAGGTACGAGACGGGTGCGCCCGCCGTCGCTCTGGCTAGCGCGGAGTAGTTCCTATAGCAAAATATCCAGCGGGTACACACAAGATGAGTATCGTCACAAAGTCAATCGTCAATGCAGACGCTGAAGCTCGTTACCTGAGCCCAGGCGAACTTGACCGGATCAAAAGCTTCGTCACCTCTGGTGAACGTCGCGTCCGCATCGCCCAAATTTTGAGCGAATCCCGCGAACGTATCGTCAAGCAAGCCGGCGACCAACTTTTCCAAAAACGCCCTGACGTAGTTTCTCCCGGCGGCAACGCTTACGGCGAAGAAATGACCGCAACTTGCTTGCGCGACATGGATTACTACCTGCGTTTGATCACCTACGGAATCGTAGCTGGCGACATTACCCCGATCGAAGAAATCGGTATTGTCGGCGTCCGCGAAATGTACAAATCCTTGGGAACCCCGATTGAAGCCGTAGCCGAAGGAATTCGCGCTATGAAAAATGCAGCTTCTTCGTTGCTTTCTGGAGAAGATGCTTCCGAAGCTTCCTCTTACTTCGACTACGTTATCGGTGCGATGCAGTAAAGATTTTAGATTTTAGATTTTTGATTGCAGAATAGGGAGTTGCCGGCACTAAGCCCAAAGCTTTTGCAGATAACAAACCACAGATAAATCGAAAATCCCAAATCCCAAATCCCAGCTACAAAATTGGACTGAACTCAGCCACTTTCTAGGAAACAAGACTATCATGCAAGACGCAATTACCGCCGTTATCAATTCCTCTGACGTTCAAGGTAAGTACCTGGACATCAGCGCACTAGACAAGCTCAAGAACTACTTCGCTTCTGGCGAACTGCGCGTCCGCGCCGCTACAGCCATCAGCGCCAATGCAGCCACAATCGTCAAAGAAGCAGTTGCTAAGTCTCTGTTGTACTCAGACGTAACTCGTCCCGGCGGCAATATGTACACCACTCGTCGTTATGCAGCTTGCATTCGCGACTTGGACTACTACCTCCGTTACGCCACCTACGCAATGCTAGCTGGCGATCCTTCCATCCTCGATGAGCGCGTGCTCAACGGTTTGAAAGAAACCTACAACTCCTTGGGCGTGCCCATCGGTTCTACCGTACAAGCAATCCAAGCAATGAAAGAAGTCACCGCCGGTTTGGTCGGTTCTGACGCTGGTAAAGAAATGGGCGTCTATTTCGACTACATCTGCTCTGGCTTGAGCTAAATCGAAGGAAGAAGGAAGAAGGAAGAAGGAAGAAGGAAGAAGGAAGAAGGAAGAAGGAAGAAGGAAGAAGGAAGAAGGAA
>PVWI01000520.1 GCA_003003725.1 filamentous cyanobacterium Phorm 6
TTTAACTACCAGCCGGGAAGTCCCTCGGTATATTCAGAGGGGGATGAATCTGAGCGCTGCGCGAAGTACCCCCGAATGAATTACCGAGCGTGATGTCCAGAAGCGTCGGATGGAGGAACGGAAGCCGACAATTGAATTTGCTTACTACGAATCAATCAAAGGTGAGCATCTTGATTTTCGATGTACTTCCTAAGTGTTGAAACGGTAACACCTCCACAAGATGCAATAAAGTAAGAACTACTCCATAGAACATCTTTGTGGTAAAACTCATTCACCCTTTCAGGAAATTCACTCCTAAGTCGGCGGCTTGCCACAGACTTGATATTGTTTACGAATTTCGACAAATCCATCTGCGGATAATACTGAAATAAAAAGTGGATGTGATCCTCTTCGCCATTGAATTCTACGAGCTTGCACGACCATTTTTCAGTTAGGTCGGCGAATATTTTATTGAGTCGAGCCAGCATTTCGGCGTTGAACACCTTTCGTCTATATTTGGTACATAGGACTAAATGAGCCTTGAGGTCTGAAACCGAGCGGGCGTTTGTCACAAAGTCGTTTTTCATAATTTTTGTTTTCGGTGTTGCATTTTTGACATACACAGACTATACTGCGAAGAGGTCGAAAAAAGGAAGTTAAGAAATGCAACTAACTTACAAATACCGCCTCAAACCCACCAAAGCCCAACTAACGACGATTGTGGCTCACTTAGAACTTTGTCGCCGGCAGTACAACTACCGACTCGGCGAAAGATTCAGATGGTGGGAAGCCACGAGAACACCCATTAATGCCTGCCCATTGATTGTTTCGATAGTCCCTGTTGAGGAGATTTATCAAAATATTCCCTTGACGAGAGTGCAAACTAGGGACGGCAGAAAGAAGGATGAATCAGGCAATCCTTTGACTAAAAAAGGTGACATTTTCTCGAACATTGAAGGCGGATATGTACAGTGGCAGACGATACAACTTGCTGACCTGAAAAACACTAAAAAGCTATTCCCTGATTACAAAGTGCTGGATTCTCAGGTTTTGCAAGATGTCGCCCGTCAGAGTTGAAACTTCTTTTTCAAACTTTACTACGCCCGACAAAAATGGCAATCGTAGAGGCAAGCCCAAATTCAAGGGGCTTCACTACTACAAATCCTTTACTTATCCTCAATTAGACAACTTAGATATTGTCAAGGACGAGCAAAATAGGATTTGTATTAGCCTTGCAAAAATAGGTCAAGTACCTATGGTTTTCCATCGTCCAATACCAACAAGGTTCAAAGTTAAGACGGGTAGTGTTATCAGAGAAGCAGATGGGTGGTATATTTCCCTGACGCTAGAAGACAAAACGGTTCCCGTAACGGTTGCAGAAATTCAACCGACTGAAAATAATACTGTTGGTATCGACCTGGGGATAACCAATTACGCTTACCTTTCCAATGGCGAAAGAGTTGAAAATCCTAGATTCTTGAGGAAGTCGGCTGAAAAAATAGCAAGGCTTCAAGCAAAATTAGCTGGCAGAATAAAGGGTTCTAAACCTTGGAGAATTATCAAGGATAAAGTTTCCAGACTCCATCAGTTCGTGGCTAGAGCTAGATTAGATTTTCAGTTCAAAACAGCACATGAGTTGTTTAGTAAGTGTGATGTTTTGGTCATTGAAGACTTGAGTGTCAAAAATCTGACTAGACGTGCCAAGCCTAAAACTGATATTGAGAATGGTAATTTGGTTTATTTACCAAACGGTCAGTCAGCTAAAAGTGGATTGAATAAATCTATGCTTGATGCTGCTCACGGGCAGTTCGCCAACGTTCTGAAGTATGTTGCTTGGAAGCTCGGTAAAAGCGTTTTATTTGTTGACCCAAAAGGAACTTCTCAGCATTGCTGGAACTGCCTCAACAAAGTCCCGAAAGAATTATCGGAACGGTGGCATTCTTGTCAATGTGGAGAATCTTTGGATCGAGATGAAAATTCAGCCAAACTCATAAGAAAAATTGGTCTGAGTTACAAAAGTGGCGGGGGAACTCCGTCACTCAAAAAAGCCTTTGAAAAAAAGGAAAAAGAAGCCTGCGGTCTAACTGTACTCAGTTGACCGTCAGGTTCGTTCAC
>PVWI01000521.1 GCA_003003725.1 filamentous cyanobacterium Phorm 6
TCCCTAGCCTACAAAGAATCTTAAGTCATTTTGGCAAATAAAAAGCTAAAATAAAATGTAAAGTTATTCAGTCTTTATAGGTCGCGTATGACTGCTGCTACATCAGTTAAAACTCAGTACGAAGCTGTTATCGGTCTCGAAACTCACTGTCAATTGAGTACGAATACTAAAATTTTCTCCAGTTCTTCTACAGAATTTGGTAATGCTCCAAATACTAACATTGACCCAATTTGTATGGGAATGCCGGGAGTATTGCCAGTATTAAATCAAAAAGTGTTGGAGTATGCGGTGAAAGCTGGCCTGGCTCTCAACTGCGAAATCGCACGTTACAGTAAGTTTGACCGCAAGCAATATTTCTATCCCGATTTGCCGAAAAATTATCAAATTTCTCAGTTCGATTTGCCGATCGCCATTCACGGTTCAATAGAAATTGAAATGGTGGACGAGGCGGGCAATTCTACTAGAAAAAAAATCGGAATCACTCGCTTGCACATGGAGGAAGATGCAGGCAAATTGGTTCACGGCGGCAGCGATCGCCTCAGCGGTTCTACCTATTCAATGGTGGATTACAACCGCGCCGGCGTGCCTCTAATCGAAATTGTTTCGGAACCAGATTTGCGATCGGGCGCGGAAGCTGCCGAATACGGTCAAGAAATACGCCGGATTATCCGCTATATCGGTGTTGGCGACGGGAATATGCAGGAAGGTTCGCTCCGCTGCGATGTGAATATTTCGGTGCGCCCGGTTGGGAGAAAAGAGTTCGGCACCAAGGTCGAAATTAAAAATATGAACTCTTTTAATGCGATCGAACGGGCGATCGATTACGAGATCGAGCGGCAAACTCAAGCTATCGAAAATGGCGAAATCATCCTCCAAGAAACGCGGCTTTGGGATGAAAACAAGCAGTGTACTTTCAGTATGCGACTCAAGGAAGGTGCGAGCGATTACCGCTATTTCCCGGAACCGGATTTGCCTCCGATCGAAGTTTCGGCCGATCAATTGCGGGATTGGAAAGCTCAACTACCGGAATTGCCGGCAATGAAGCGCCATCGCTACGAAACCGATCTCGCTCTTTCTCCCTACGACGCGCGGGTGCTGACTGACGACAAAGACGTGGCGGAGTATTTTGAAAAGTCGATCGCCGCCGGTGCTCCTGCTAAGCCGGCTGATAATTGGGTAATGGGTGATATCACTGCTTACCTGAAAAATGAAAAACTGGCGATCGGGCAAATTCCTTTCCAACCGGAGGATTTGGCCGAACTGCTGGCGTTAATTGATGCCGGCACGATCGGCAACAAAATCGCTAAGGATATTTTACCGGAGTTGCTCGTAAAGGGCGGTTCTCCTCAAAAGTTGGTTGAGAGTAAGGGTTTGATTCAAATTTCGGATACTGGGGCGATCGATCGGGCGATCGATGCAGTATTAGCTGCCAATCCCAAGGAGCTCGAACAATACAGAGCTGGCAAAACTAAGCTCCTGGGCTTTTTTGTCGGTAAGGTGATGAAGGAAACGGGCGGCCGCGCCGATCCGAAAGTGACCAATGAGTTGCTGGCGACAAAGCTGAACGACCCAGGCTAAGCAGCCGTTAACGGGGTCGTGTAGCGGATACAGCGGCGGGCGATCGGTTTTTTCTCTCGTCCGCCGCGCGATCGTCCCGCTTTATGCTAATTTTACAATTAAATACACATTTATTTACAATATTTTTATATTTAGGGGTATCACCCCTCAGTGCAGTCATGTTATATTATGTTATATAGATGCACCCTGATGGCAAAGAGAGTTACTTCGGTAGCTCTCTATTTTTTTGTCTTTTTTTGTGGGCACCGGCGTGAAAATACGGAAAGAGGAAGTTCGGCAACGAGCAATCTACCGAATTTCAGTTGACAGTTGACAGTTGACAGTTGACAGTTGACAGCTTGCCTAGACCTGGAAGGAAGAAGATAGAGCTCAAAATGCAGTCACAGCAATATCTTCACCGTTTGATAGTTCCGACTTCAGTCCTCAGATTTTTGGAGGACTGAGCGCCCAAGTTTTTAACCAAAATTAATTTTAATTGGTGTCACCCCTCAGCCCAGATGTGTTATATTATGT
>PVWI01000172.1 GCA_003003725.1 filamentous cyanobacterium Phorm 6
GCGTTACCACGAGGCAGAACTTCTTCAGGGAAGATGAAGTTTTCGTGTGGTTGGTCAGTTGGAGCCATCCAAGCACGAATACCTTCATTGAGCAGAATATTCTTAGTGTAGAACGTTTCAAACTCAGGATCTTCTGCTGCGCGAAGTTCTTGTGATACGAAGTCATAAGCCCGCAGGTTTAATGCTAAACCGACGATGCCTAAAGAGCTCATCCACAAGCCTGTGACAGGTACGAACAACATGAAGAAGTGCAACCAACGCTTGTTGGAGAACGCAATTCCGAAGATTTGGCTCCAAAAACGGTTAGCTGTAACCATCGAGTAGGTTTCTTCAGACTGAGTTGGGTTGAAGGCGCGGAAAGTGTTTGCACCTTCGCCATCTTCAAACAGGGTGTTTTCCACGGTTGCACCGTGGATAGCGCACAATAGCGCGCCGCCCAGGATGCCTGCAACGCCCATCATGTGGAAGGGGTTGAGCGTCCAGTTATGGAAGCCTTGCAGGAACAAGAGGAAGCGGAAAATTGCTGCGACGCCGAAACTAGGGGCGAAGAACCAGCCTGATTGACCCAAGGGGTAAAGCAGGAACACCGAAACGAACACGGCGATGGGGCCGGTGAATGCTAGGGCGTTGTAGGGACGGATGCCGACTAAACGGGAGATTTCGATCTGACGCAGGCAAAAGCCAATCAGTGCGAAAGCGCCGTGGAGGGCGACAAATGCCCACAGTCCACCGAGTTGGAACCAGCGGGTAAAGTCCCACTGTGCTTCGGGGCCCCACAGGAACAGCAGGGAGTGTCCGAGGCTGTTGGCTGGGGTGGATACTGCGACGGTGAGGAAGTTGGCTCCTTCGAGGTAGGAGCTTGCCAAACCGTGGGTGTACCAGGATGTGACGAAGGTGGTTCCGGTCAACCAGCCACCGATGGCCATGTAGGCGCAGGGGAATAGCAAGATGCCAGACCAACCTACGAAAACGAAACGGTCGCGTTTGAGCCAGTCGTCGAGGACATCAAAGATGCCTCTTTCGGTCTGGGCGCGTCCGACTGCGATTGTCATTACGCAAATCTCCAAATAGATATAATTACAACGGATCTGTGTCTAGTCAGATTCTCCAACTGTTACATCTGCTAAGCAAAAAACAGGTTGGATTATGAATAGACTTTACTTTTCTTTACCGTAATCACAATTATACGGGTAATTCTTTACAAGAGCAAGCATTTCTTAATAATTTTTCCTGATTTTCAGTGATTCCCTGAGTCTCCGGGTCTGGGAAGCCTCGGAAGTCCTCAAAGTTCATCGTCTACATTTCGGAACTTCTACTATATATACTGAGGATAGATTCCAGACTTAGGTTTTAAGACTATATGTTCAGCATTGACATCATTGTGAAGAGCACGCCCGTGTCGCTTTCGGTGCAGCGGAAGTTGGAAGAGGACGCTGTAACTGTTTATCAGCAAGTTCTGGAGGCGATTCGCAACTCCCAACCGCAAATTTTGGAACTCACCTGCGAGAAAAATCCTGAGAAAAAAGTAGCTGTCCTTAGCAGCGAGATTTCTGGGGTAGTAGTTTCTCAGAAATCGGGGACTTCGTCTACAGGCAGATCCCCGGGTTTTGTCTCGATGGCGGCGGCAGAATGAGGGCTGGGGGTGTTGATGCCGATATGAGCCAGTCAGCGGTTGCTGTGCGGGATTTGTGTTTTAGCTGGCCGTCGGGCGATCGAGTTTTGCAAGGTTGCTCTCTGGATGTACCCAAGGGTGAGTTTTGGATGCTTTTGGGTACTAACGGTAGCGGCAAATCTACGCTGCTGAGGCTGATGGCTGGGCTGCTGCACCCCCAGTCGGGCGAAATTGATCTGGGCGGGCGTGTGGGTTTTGTGTTCCAAAACCCGGATCACCAACTGGTGATGCCGACGGTGGGTGCGGATGTGGCTTTTGGTTTGGTGGAGGAAAAGCTTTCTAATCTTCAGGTGCGGGCGAGGGTGGCGGAGGCTTTGGAGGCTGTGAATTTGCTGGATTTGCAGCGGCGGCCGATTTATGCTTTGAGTGGGGGGCAGAAGCAGCGAATTGCTCTTGCTGGGGCGATCGCCCGTCACTGTGAAATTCTATTATTAGATGAACCGACGGCTTTGTTAGATCCTGATTCTCAGTTGGATTTGGTGGCGGCGGTGCAGCGGTTGGTGAAAAATCGCGGAATTACTGCTTTGTGGGTGACTCATCGTTTGGATGAGTTGAATTACTGCGATGGGGCTTTTTTGTTGGAAAAGGGTCAAGTTGTCGATCGGGGAGATCCGGCGCGTTTGAAGCAGCGGTTGATGCAAAGCCAGGATGTTTAACTATTTGATGAGGTTTGTAGCTAAGGACTTGAGTCCTAATTCATCAAAAGAGGACTGCAATCGGAACGATCGAACAGGTGTTCATCGCAATTGGCGATCGCGCAACAAAGCATCTGCCCAAATTGTATCGGCTTCTGAGAGTGCTGGTATGACTTCCCAATTGCGATAATCTATCTTGAGGTCATAACTTCCTACGTCGTAAATTTCAGTGAATAATTCCTGTAAATTGATGACAGGTTCAATATCGCCCGATCGCAGTGGCAAAGGAAAGGCAGGCATCGGGTTTTGGACGTTAAAAGCGTACAAATCACCTCTGGGGCGACGATTTCCCCGACACACCAAAACTCGATAGTCGCTTTCAACATCATTGCCAATAACTGGCATTTTTCGACCGCGCCGCAATAGATCTATTTCAATTAAATGAGTGCGGCTACCTAAAATTTCTTCTCGCTTTTCCTCGTACATTTGTCGCCCTTTACCAGTTCGCTTATTGGTAGGCGATAAAATTTCAATAACTGTTATCAATTCTTTTGTTACCCTTTCTCTAATTTCTAAATACCCTTCCCTAATTGTTAGAGGTACAGGAAGAGTTACGGTTACGGGTTGTGCGGGCGGCGCTGCAATGGCTACGTTCGCTCTGATTGGTTCTATTGCTGTTTGCTGCTGCATTACTGTTACGTCGGGAATGCCAATTATCGAGAGATCGTCTTCACTGGCTTCATACATTCTCACCTCTAATGCAACTAAATATTTAGGACGCAGTTGGGGAGACAAAAACCTAAAAATTCCACTGATTAATAAGTGGTGTAGGGCGGGCCAGAGTTCGGGATGCTCTAAATACGGGTCCATACCGGGGAAGGGAGATGGCATTGATGTGACTCCTTGACTCAAATCTATTTCCAGTTTAACAAGACTTTTTTGGAACAATTAGACCGATCGCACTTCTGACAAAATAGAATAATTGCCGGAAGCGCGATCGCACTTTTTGACGGTTAACGTTCGATCGACAATTCCGATGCAATTGGCACGCTGTTTTCATCCAACACAGACACCGCATTCACGAAAACAATTGTATGCGGGACTGTCGGCATTAAGCGGCGCAGTGCATTCCGGTAAGATTCTGCATCGCGGCGGCGGCTGAAACGGGCGACTGTTAACCGCTGACAGTTGGGGAGATGGCGAATTAGATGCCAAGGCACAAGTCGATCGCGATAGGTCGATTCTTTTGGTATCATAGGAGAATCCTGTCCATGAAAATGGATTGTTGAGGAAAGGCGATCGCTCTAGATTTCTGAGGTCACGGGGCGATCGCTATCTGTATATCATTAAAAGCTATGAGCATAGCTTCTGTCAAGCATAATGGGGCAAATTCGCTTAAGAGTTCGAGAACTAGCCCAGGAGAAGGGTTGGACGCTGAAAGAAGTTTCCGAAAGAACGGGCATTCCCTACAGCACGGTCAAAAAATACGCGCAAGCTCCTAAACTGGCAACTGTGGACTACACGGCTTTGCAGAAGCTTGCTGCTGTTTTCGATTTGATGATCGAAGACTTGGTTGAGGTTTTGGAAAATTAGGGGAGAGGGCGATCGCACTTTCTTTCTCTTCCTTCACGCCCTTTGCGTCTTCGCGGTTCGTTTTTCGATCGCATCTCGGCTGTTTCCCTGGTGTCATCTATTAATTCTTTTTTTATTCTGTCAAGGCGATCGTTTGCATCCTTAGTGCGTCCACGACTAGCAGATAATTTCAAGAAGTGCGATCGAATGAAAGCCATCTTATCTAGTAGAATAGTGGGTTATGCAACCTCTTCTAACTCAGGAATATGTTCAGCTTCATAGTTTTCGATTAAAACACCAATAACATCCATCATCGAAGCAAGGGGATGGCTTTTGTTCTCGCCCACTCGATCGATCAGGCTATCTAGTAGTTCGACTAAATGCTTGTAATCCTGTTCCGTGTGAGGGACAAAAACCGTTTTAGTAAGAGATGACCAAGCAGAAATTGTTTGTTCTAGATTAAGACTTTGCATTATTCTTTCCACCTCTCTTCATCGTATTCTGCGTGAGTTAATACAGATGCAGACGGCGGTTGAAACCGCGCCTACACAAACAATGTCCGCCTCCGCGGACTGAAGAAAAAAACGTAATTTTAACCGCTCGTTCTTCAACCCGCGCACCATCCGGGTTTTGTTCGTATAGACGCGGTTTCAACCGCCCGGTATTCTAGCTTCCCTACCTCATCTCATAACCAAACAAATTCGGATCGACCTCACCCAAATTCAAATCGGCCAAACCGTACTCCGCCCAACGCCGCTCAACCATCGCGGTCATATCAGGATCGGACTCCAAAGGTTTACCCCATTCGTGATCGGTTTCCGGGGGCATCTTCGTAGTAGCATCAATCCCCATTCTGCCGCCCAAACCAATCTTTTCACTGGCAAAATCCAAACTATCAAAGGGCGTATTCGGCAAAATAAATACATCTCGAACTGGGTCAACTTTAGAGCTAATTGCCCACACTACTTGACGCGGATCGCGAATGTTGATACTTTTATCCACAACAATCACAAACTTAGTGTAAGTAAACTGCGGCAATGCACTCCAAAATGCTAAAGCAGCCCTGCGCGCTTGACCGGGATAGGCTTTATCGATCGAGATAATTGCAGCTTTGTAACTCAGCGCTTCCATTGGTAAGAAGAAATCGACTATTTCTGATACTTGCTGCCGCAAAATAGGGGTGTAAATGCGGTTGAGCGCGATCGCCATCATAGCTTCTTCCTTCGGCGGCCGCCCGCTAAATGTGGTTAAATAAATCGGGTCTTTGCGGTGCGTCATGCAGTTGAATCGAACCAGCGGCGAATCTTCTACGCCGCCGTAATAACCCATGTGATCCCCAAAGGGCCCATCTGGCAAAACTTCCCCCGGTGTAATCGTTCCTTCTAATACGATTTCCGAGTCGGCCGGTACTTCCAAATCTACGGTTTTGCACTTGGCCAATTGCACGCCGGAACCGCCATAAAGTCCGGCAAATAACCATTCCGACAAGTCTACAGGAATCGGTGTCGCGGCGGCGAGAATAATCAGCGGGTCAACTCCCAGGGCGATCGCAACTTCCAACTTTTTACCAGCCTGCGCCGCTTTCCGCAAGTGCCGCGCGCCACCACGGACAGATAACCAGTGTACAGTCATCGTGTTTTTTGACTGCAATTGCAACCGATAAACGCCCACATTCGGCGTACCGGTTTCGCAATCCTTGGTAATTACCAAACCGAGGGTGATGATTTTGCCCGCATCTCCCGGATAGGGGCGAATCATCGGGATTTTGTTCAAATCCACGCCTTCTCCCTCAAAGACCACTTGCTGACAAGCTGGGAAGAAGTCGCGGCCTGGTTTGGCTTTCACTACGTCGAACAGGACTTTGCCGAATTCGATGGCTTGGGATATCTTTTTGGGCGGTTTGGGCTGTTGTAGCATTCCCAATTTTTTGCCGAGCTCTTCTAGTTCGATCGGCTTTTCCATGTTCAGCGCCCAGCAAACCCGCTGTTCCGTACCCAACAGGTTAATCGCCACCGGGAATTCTGCCCCTTTGACGTTTTCAAACAGGAGTCCAGGGCCGCCTTTGACCAGCATTTGGTTGGAAATTTCGGCAATTTCTAGGTCGGAATCGACTAAAGCGCTAATCCGGCGCAGTTGTCCCCGTTCTTCCAGCAGTTTGAGGAATCCTCGCAAGTCTCTAGCCATTTTTTTTAAATAAATGTTAAGTTTCCTTTACTATTATGGGGCGATCGGGCGATCGAGTGGGGGGTGAGGGGCGATCGCCCGATCGCTAAATAAATTTCTATTGTTATCGTTACTCTATGATTCGTTTTTCTCTGATTCATCAAAAACTGAATTTAGCTAAGCTTTATTTAAAATACTCTTAACCATAATTTAAACAAAGCTTGTTTTTTTCTTATTTAATCTAATCTTAACCAAAATTTAAAACAAGCTTATCCTTTTATATCTCTTTCTTTGGGGATTTCAGTCTATCCTATGGGAGAGATTTGCAAAGCTTGCTATTAATATTGAGGACGAGGAGTTATGGTTTTCTTCACTAAAGGTTGGCGACGTAGTTTTATAGTGACACTAGCAGTAGCAGCATTTTCGCTGACTTTGATTAGTTCCGCTGTAGCTGCCGTAACACTAAATGGTTCGGGAGCCACTTTTCCCAAGCCCCTTTACGATCGCTACTTCTCCCAAATGAGAAGTGCCAATCAAATTACTGTAAACTACGAAGGCACTGGCTCCGGCGCTGGTATCAAAGCATTAATTGCTGGTACTGTGGATTTCGCAGGTAGCGACGCACTAATGACTCCTGCACAAATAGCTCAGGTAAAGCGCGGCGTCATGGCAGTTCCGACAGCCGGCGGCGCGGTTGCAGTTGTCTACAACTTGCCCGGAGTTAACAATGTCAGGCTGAGTGCCGATGCCATGAAAGGCATTTTTGAAGGCAAAATTACTCGCTGGAATGATGCGAAAATCGCTGGGATTGCCGGACAAGCTAAAAATTTGCCAAATACTGCAATTCGAGTAGTTGTGCGCGCAGACAGCAGCGGTACAACCTTTATTTTTTCTAATCACTTGCAGGCGATCGGCAGCAGCATCAAAGGCGCCGCTCAACCAAGCTGGCCGGGAAGCCCTGTTAGCGGTCAAGGAAACCCAGGTGTAGCTGGTTTGGTGAAGCAAACAGCGGGTGCTATAGGCTACGTTCAAGATACTTATGCTCGCCAAAACAATCTCCAAACAGCATTTCTTCAAAATAAAAAAGGCCGCTTTGTAGATCCTAGCTTGGCAGAAGCCGAAAAAGCTTTAGCAGGGGAAGCATTCCCCGCTGACTTCCGCTTAGTAGAAGGTAATCCCAATGATGGTTATCCGATTGTTGGTTTGACTTGGCTGTTAATCTACAAACAGTATCCTGCTGCGAAAGCCGAGGCTGTTAAAAAGATGGTTAATTGGGTGATGACTACAGGTCAAGGTATCAACAAATCCCTAGAGTTTACTACGATTCCTTCCGCTACAGCTCAGAAGGTGATTCAAACAGTTAATAGTAGTGTGGTTGCCAGAGGTTGATTTAGTCGATCGCACGGAGTTATGAGTTTATGAGTTAAATGTATGACTTAAGACTCATAATTTCTCAGTTTAAGGTGCACTACATTTATTTGCTTAAGGTGCGCATTGCGCACCCTACAAGCCCATGAGAATTGCTCTTCTTTCAGCGTAAGGTGCGCATTGCGCACCCTACAAGCCCATTAAAATTACTCGTCTTTCGATCGAATATTTCATTTTTTACGCAATAAATCGGGTATGAACAATCATTCAAAGAAATCAAAAAAACTGACTCGACAATCGGTAGGAATAAACCAAGCACTAGACTTGACGGATACGAATGGTGAAGGTTTGTGGCTTGAGTCAGGCTTTACAATATTTGTATGGACTTTCGCCTTAGTGACAGCGGGCACGCTGTTTTGGATGAGCGCGATCATTTTTAAGGATGCTTGGCCTGCTATCAGCAAATTTGGACTCTCATTCTTGTGGAATTCCAAGTGGGATATCGGCGAGTTGCAGTTTGGGGCTTTGCCATTTATTTATGGTACTGTGATTAGTTCTGCGATCGGCATTATCATCGCACTTCCCCTAGGACTTTCAGTAGCTATAGTTACCAGCGAGAACTTTTTGCCTGCTTGGGTGCGATCGCCCTTGGGATTCATGGTTGAATTAATCTCGGCCATTCCCAGCGTCATAGTTGGACTTTGGGGAATCTTCGTTCTCATCCCATTTTTGTTACCCTTACAACAGTCATTATTCGATAATTTCAGTTGGTTTCCCCTGTTTAGCAGCGAACCTTTAGGCCCAGGAATGCTACCGGCCGGAATACTGTTATCAATCATGATTTTGCCAACAGTAGCCGCCATCAGTCGTGATGTATTGATGTCAGTTCCAGCAGATTTACGCAGTGCTTCCATGTCCCTCGGAGCAACCCGTTGGGAAACGATATTTAAGCTGTTATTACCCGCAGCTAGTTCGGGGATTATCGGCGCTACAATCTTAGCCTTGGGACGCGCTTTGGGCGAAACAATGGCCGTCACAATGGTAATTGGTAACTCAATTCAAATCAACAAATCCCTGCTAGCTCCCAGCTACTCAATTCCGGCTGTTTTGGCAAGTCAATTTCGGGAAGCTCTCGAACCGCTGCACATCGGCGCTTTGATGTATTTAGCCCTAATTCTATTTGTGATCACTCTGTTGGTGAATGCGAGCGCATTATTGCTAGTTCAAATAATCGGTGTTAAGGGAGCTAAGAATTAAAAATGACTCAAGCACAAAATTCCAACAGCATTCTGGATGCAGAAATCTACAATTCCCTGTCATTAAGCCGAAATTTGTTCAGCAAAGGCATGACTGTTATTGCCTTTAGTTTTACAGCTCTTGCCCTGCTCCCTTTGTTTGCTATATTATACAAAATTCTGAGCGAAGGACTAACACATTTGAGTTGGGAAGTGCTAGTATCTTTACCAGCACCCGTGGGAGTTGAAGACCAGCCCAACGGTTTTGCAAATGCGATTCTCGGCACTGCTTTAATGGTAGGAATTGCTACATTGATCAGCGTGCCGATTGGTGTAATGACCGGAATATTCCTGTCAGAGTTTGGCAGAGAAAATAAGGTAATTGCCAATAGCATCCGCTTTTTCACCGTCATTCTCAGCAGCGTTCCGTCAATTGTTGTTGGCGTCTTTGCCTACGCCTTAATAGTCGTTACCACCAAAGCATTTTCATCATTAGCAGGCGGCTTTGCCCTCGGCATCATCATGCTTCCAGTTGTCGCATTAACAACAGAACAAGCGTTAAAATTAGTGCCTACTTCTTACCGTCTTGCTTCTGCTGGTTTGGGAGGCGGACGCTTTCAAACAATGTTTCGGGTGATTATACCCTCAGCACTCCCAACTATTACCACAGGTGTTTTACTTGCTGCTTCCAGGGCCGCAGGCGAAACTGCACCGCTGATTGTAACTGCCTTGTCGAGTCAATTTTGGCCTCCTTTGGTTGATAAATTGGGCGAGATCATGCAGTCTCCCATTGGTTCAGAAACTATCTCAAGACTCAAAGAAATTCCAGAAACACTGCTGACTCCGACTCCTTCTATGTCAGTATTAATCTATGGCTATGCTAGCTCTCCCTACAAAGAGCAGAACGAATTAGCATGGACGGCGGCTTCTGTTCTTTTGGGTATGGTTTTGATTACTAGCGTTATATCCCGTACAGTCACTCGAAAACGTTTACAAGATCGATAAATCAATAATTCAAGTGCATCTATTAGTCAACTATTAACACTATAACCAGGTAAATGATGAAACCTAAAACTAACTTGAGAGCAGAAAATTCTACCGATCAATCCCTAGAAGATTCTACCCCAGAAATTGACCCCAATGCAATGCCAGCACTGCGGGTTCAAGACTTAAGTTTTTCCTACGGAACTCATAAAGTCCTAGAAAATCTATCGATGAATATTCCTCACCCGCAAGTCACAGCGATTATTGGTCCTTCAGGTTGCGGAAAATCCACTTTTCTCAAAGCTCTAAACCGGATTGGTGAATTGGAGGGAAAAGTTAAAATAGAAGGAAGAGTAGAGTTTTTTGGACAGGATATATACAGCCCTAAAGTAAACATTAATAGTTTGCGCCGTCAAATGGGAATGGTGTTTCAAAGACCGAATCCTTTTCCACTGAGCATCTACGATAATATTGCTTACGGGGTCAGGATTTTTGGTCGCAAAAGCAAAGCAGAATTGGATGAAATTGTAGAATCTGCTCTGAAAAGTGCGGCGCTTTGGAATGAAGTCAAAGATAATTTGAAGAAATCAGCCCAGGGAATTTCGGGTGGACAGCAGCAGCGACTTTGCATTGCTCGCGCTCTAGCTGTGAAGCCAAAAATTTTGCTAATGGATGAACCTTGTTCGGCTCTAGATCCGATTTCTACGATGAAGATTGAGGAGTTATTTCAGACTCTGCGCCAACAGTTAACTGTGGTGATTGTGACGCACAATATGCAGCAGGCGGCTCGGGTTTCTGATTACACGGCATTTTTTAATACTGATGAAAGTCGCATTGGCCGGATGGTAGAATTTGGGCCGACAAGTCGGATTTTTACGTCTGCAAGTAATGAGAGTACCAGAGATTACATTCAAGGTCGTTTCGGTTAAAATTGTTTGTAGTGAGGACTTTAGTCCTCTCTATTTAGTAATTCGAGTACCAGAGATTATATTCAAGGTCGTTTCGGTTAATATAGTTCGTAGAGAGGACTTCAGTCCTCTCTATTTGGCTTGCAGTCAATCAGGGCTAAAGTCCTTACTACGAAAAGTTTTTATATGTCTTCACCACTCCTGAAGCGAGAATTAGGTGTTTTCGGCGCTACTCTGATGGGCCTGGGCTCAATCGTGGGCACTGGAGTATTTGTGAGTATTGGGATTGCTGCGGAAATTGCCGGGCCGGGAGTGATTTTGGCTGTGGGTATTGCGGCTTTAGTTGCTGTTTGTAATGGTCTCAACAGCGCTCAATTAGCTGCAAATCATCCTGTTAGTGGCGGTACTTATGAATATGGTTATAAATACCTCAATCCTTGGCTGGGTTTTACGGCGGGCTGGATGTTTCTGTTAGCTAAAACGGCTTCGGCGGCTACTGCTGCTTTGGGTTTTGCGGGGTATTTTTTGAATGCAGTTGGTGTTGCCGATCGCACTTACCTAATCCTAACAGCATTAATCGCCCTCGCCGTCCTAACTCTGGTTGTCTTGACGGGAATTAGGCGATCGCATATCGCGAATACTGCCATAGTCTCAGTTACACTGCTATCTCTGGCTGTGTTTATTGTGGCTGGTTTACCAGAAATAAGCTGGACATTAGCCACCGTACAGAATGATAGCTCGATCGCATCCATCCTCCACGCCACCGCCCTAATGTTTGTCGCCTACACAGGTTACGGGCGCATCGCCACCATGAGCGAGGAAGTACGAGAACCACAAGAAACCATTCCAAAAGCCATAATTTTAACTTTGGTGGTGACAATGCTGCTTTATATGGCAGTAGCAATAGTATTTGTTGGCGTGGGAGGTGTTGATAAATTGTCCCTGCAAACAGCCACCAATGCCGCCCCCTTGGAAGTCATCGCCCGCAGTTTCCGAATTCCCGGAGTTTCGCAACTGCTAGCCGTCGGGGCAATTACCGCCATGCTGGGAGTATTGCTGAACTTAATTTTAGGGCTGTCGCGCGTCTGGCTGGCGATGGGGAGACGCTTGGATATGCCGAGAGTCTTGGCGCGACTGAATCCTGCTGGGACAACGCCCTATGTGGCTGTCGTGTTTGTCGAAATTACGATCGCACTTTTAATTTTAGTCGGCGATATCAAAACAACTTGGTCGTTTAGTGCTTTTAGCGTTTTGATTTATTACGCTATCACCAACGGAGCCGCACTGCAACTTACAAGCGCCGAAAGGCTTTACCCGCAATGGTTAGCTTGGGTAGGTTTGGGGAGTTGTCTGTTTCTGGCTTTCTGGGTGGAAAGGCAAATTTGGCTGACTGGGCTGGCGTTAATTATCGCCGGTTTGATTTGGCGGGCGATCGTCCGACTCCCAGCTAGAGACTAGAATTGTGATAAATTGAAACAGCATTCCGCATTGTAGAGGGCCATGCCCGATCAAAATCCCTTGCTAGCGACTCAAGAATCAGCCGCATTCAGCGTCATCAGTCGCTATATCGCTCAAACACTAATTTCCATTCAGGAAAAGCATCCCGAATGGATAGCTGAAAAATACAGGAAAACCCCCTGGGCCAAACCTGATTCTCAGTCAGTTTTGATTGGAAAATTGACAAAAAGTTTCAAAGTAGCCAGCGATACAGCTTCCCTGCTGCTGACAGCGAAAAAATACCTACAAATTCTGCTGATTCCTGAATTCATTAATTCACCTCAATTCAGCAAACTATTTGCCAAAATTCAGCAGTTAGCCCAATCTCAAACAGTACCAGCTAAATCACAAAACTCAGTTTCCTCAAAACCTCCAACTCCCACCGCCAATCAAACAGCCCCGCTTCCTGCCGGCATTGCTATCTTGCTGCTAGATGTCGAAAACTTGCAACTCAACATCGAAACCGAAAAATTCCTAGAGGGAATCTCCCACTATCCCATCCAAATAAAAGTAGCCTTTGCCAACTGGCGTAGCATGGGCAAAAAAGATGCCGAATTTCACCAGCGCGGGTATCAACTGATTCATGTCCCCCCCGGTAAAGACAGCGCTGACTTGAAAATGGCTACAGTCGGCGCATCAATTTTCGTACATTATCCCACAGCCAAGGAGATTTTTGTCTGTTCGTCCGATCGGGCTCTCACTCACCTCAGCAATACACTGCAAGCCCACGGACTAACCGTATTTCAAGTCCGCAAGCAAATAGATAAAATCATAGTATTAAACAGCAAAACCGGACAAGTTGAAACCCATTCCCTCGTAACTCTACTCGAAATTACACCCCTAGAACAATTAGTGATTCAGCTAAAAGAATTAATCAAAAAAGAGCAACAACGCACATCTGCTCAGTGGATAAAACTTTCTACAATTTCTGCTCTATTTAGGGATAATTACGGTTTAGTCCTCAATGAAGTTGTTGCCCATCATTTGCCAGACACTAAAACCAGGGATATATTTATCAAATATCCGACCGATTTTGTAGTCCACCAACCCTCAGAAACTTCTCAAACTTACGTCACTCTTTTTGAAGTAAAATTGTCACCCCAACCGCCAATACTTAACAAAGAAAATCCGAATAATAGCATAACAGCACCTGCGAAATTGACAGATATTAACTCCCTGGAAGACTTGGAAATAGCAATTGTCAAAATAGTTGGCGACTTAACTGGCAACTCTCCTAACAATTCTGTATTTCTCTCCAATGTCGGCAGCGAATTTCACAGACAATACGGCAAACAAATCACCCAAATAATTAAGGACTTTAATCTGGGTAGAAAGTTTCCTAAATTCTTACAATCCTGCGGTTCTCTCGATCTAAAAAAAGCAGAAAAAGGCTGGCAAGTTTCTCTAAAATAATTATTGGCATTGCTAATTGGGCATTGGGCATTGGTGATTGG
>PVWI01000173.1 GCA_003003725.1 filamentous cyanobacterium Phorm 6
GTGTACCGTCACGGATGAATGTCGGTCAAATCTTCGAGTGTTTGCTGGGCTGGGCCGGCGAAAATCTGTCGATGCGGTTCAAAATGGTTCCTTTCGACGAAATGCACGGGGCTGAAAAGTCTCGCGAAACGGTTCACGGCAAGTTACAGGAGGCGCGGGAAAAAACTGGTAAGCCGTGGGTGTTTAATGAAAAGCATCCAGGTAAGACTATTGTCTACGATGGCAGAACTGGGGAGCCGTTCGATCGCCCTGTCACAGTCGGCATCGCCTATATGCTGAAACTCGTCCACTTGGTAGATGACAAAATCCACGCCCGCAGCACGGGCCCTTACTCCCTGGTAACACAGCAGCCTCTGGGCGGCAAAGCGCAGCAGGGTGGACAACGGTTCGGAGAAATGGAAGTTTGGGCTCTGGAAGCCTTTGGCTGTGCCTACACCTTGCAAGAACTGCTGACTGTGAAGTCGGATGATATGCAGGGTAGAAATGAGGCTTTAAATGCGATCGTCAAAGGTAAAGCCATTCCGCGCCCCGGTACTCCAGAATCTTTCAAGGTGCTAATGCGGGAGTTACAGTCTTTGTGCTTGGATATTGCCGTGCACAAGGTGAATACGAACGACGATGGCAGCGAACACGTTGAGGTAGATTTGATGGCAGATGCTGGGGGCAAGCGATCGCCCTCCAGGCCTACTTACGAATCGCTTTCTCGTGACGAAGATGAGGATTAGGGACTAGGAATTAAAGATTTTAGATTTTTTGGCAACATTCAATCTAAAATTTTTAATCGACAATCTCCAATAAAAATGCCTCAACAGTGTTCGTACCACTGTTGAGGCGAATCAACGCTCTAACAAGGAGAGACGCTGACATGATTATTGTAACAGTTGTCCCAGGAATTGAAGGAGAACTCGATCGGGTGACGGGCTGTATTAATTGGCAAGGAAGTAAGTTTGGCAACGGTTACGGGCGCAAGTGGGTCGATGGCAAAATGGTTTTAGTCCACCGATTAGTCCTCGAATCAAAAATAGCAGGGTTCCTTGGTTCCGGTCATTTTGCTTGCCACACCTGCGACAATCGAAGCTGCATCAACCCGGCACATCTCGTAGCAGGAACTGCGGCTGAGAATACCGGGCAGATGATAGAGCGCGCTCGCAAAACTCCCAGGCGCAAAAGTATTCCGGGTATTGGTAAACTGTCGATCAAGCAACTGCGGGAAATTCAGCGTAAATATTTATCTGGAATCATCAAAAACCACCTAGCAAAAGAGTATGGAGTAGATCATGACACTATTACTAAGATACTTAAGGCAAATATTCCCAATAACTTCACTACAGTTTTACCCAATTTTTTAGGAGAAATTCAAGACAGCGGCTGCATCATTTTCCAAGGTGCAAAAGACGGTCAAGGTTATGGCAGGTACTTAAAAAATGGGAAATCGAAATCAGTTACTCGTGCTGTTTTAGCAGAGAAATTAGGATATGAACTTCCGACTTCGATGGATGCTTGTCATACCTGCGATAATCCAAGTTGCATCAATCCAGAACATCTTTGGGCTGGTACTCGCACTCAAAATTTATTAGATGCTTCTAAGAAAGGACGCACTCAAGGCAAAAGTCATCCCCTTTCCAATGCCAAATTAGACTGGGAAAAGGTGCGAGAAATTCGGCAAAAGCTAGCAGCAGGAGAGAGGATGAAAGATGTAGCACAGGAATACAGTGTCGGCCGCAAAACCATACATGACATTAAGTATCACGTCACTTGGAAGGAAGCAGGTCAAGAGGTTCCACTTCCTCGCATGGGTGGACATCTAGATCGCAAATTTACTTTTGCTCAAGCTATGGAAATCAGAGAAAGAATTCAAGCCGGAGAATCTCTTGCTAAAATAGCTCAGGAATTTGGAGTATCCAAAAGTATTATTTCTGATATCAAAAGGAATGTCACATATAGAGGAGAATAAAATTGATTTAAGCCGCAAAACAAGCCAATTAAAAAGATAAATCACCACAACTAATCGACTGTAAATTATCAATTGGAGTCACAATGGCTAAGGTAGAACAACGCTTTGATTACGTCAAGATAGGGTTAGCTTCACCAGAAAGAATTCGACAATGGGGAGAGAGAACTTTACCCAATGGTCAGCTTACTGGAGAAGTTACAAAACCTGAGACGATAAATTATAGGACATTGAAACCTGAAATGGACGGCTTGTTTTGCGAGCGCATTTTTGGACCTGCAAAAGATTGGGAATGTCATTGTGGCAAGTACAAAAGAGTTCGTCATAGAGGCATTGTTTGCGAGAGATGCGGTGTTGAAGTCACTGAATCTCGCGTCCGTCGCCACCGCATGGGATTCATTAAATTAGCAGCTCCAGTAGCTCACGTTTGGTATCTCAAAGGCATCCCCAGTTATATGGCAATTCTGTTAGATATGCCGCTGCGAGATGTCGAACAAATTGTCTATTTCAATGCCTATGTTGTGTTGAATGCTGGTAATGCTGAAAAGCTACAATACAAGCAATTACTCACCGAAGATGCTTGGCTGGAAATAGAAGATGAACTTTATAGCGAAGATTCCACGCTGACGGGCGTAGAAGTAGGAATCGGTGCTGAAGCTTTGCAAGTTTTGCTGCAAAATATTCCGCTAGAAAGCGAAGCGGAAAAGTTGCGGGAAGATATTGCTAATGCTAAAGGTCAAAAACGGGCGAAGTTAATTAAACGTTTGCGGGTAATTGACAACTTTATCGCTACGGGTTCTCATCCCGATTGGATGGTGCTCAATGTGATTCCGGTGATTCCGCCGGATTTGCGGCCGATGGTACAGCTAGACGGTGGACGTTTTGCAACGAGTGACCTTAATGACCTTTATCGGAGAGTTATTAACCGCAATAATCGCTTGGCCAGATTGCAAGAAATTTTGGCGCCGGAAATTATCATTCGCAACGAAAAGCGGATGTTACAAGAAGCCGTGGATGCGCTGATTGATAACGGCCGCCGGGGCCGGACTGTGGTGGGCGCAAATAACCGTCCGCTGAAGTCGTTGTCAGACATTATTGAAGGGAAACAAGGTCGTTTCCGGCAAAACTTGCTGGGTAAACGGGTTGACTATTCTGGACGTTCGGTAATTGTTGTGGGGCCGAAACTGAAAATTCATCAGTGCGGTTTACCGAGGGAAATGGCGATCGAGCTTTTCCAGCCTTTCGTCATCCACCGCTTGATCCGCCAAGGATTGGTCAACAACATCAAAGCTGCTAAAAAGCTGATTCAGCGCAACGATCCCAGCGTTTGGGATGTGCTTCAGGAGGTGATTGAAGGACACCCAGTTATGCTGAACCGGGCGCCGACGCTGCACCGTTTGGGGATTCAAGCCTTTGAGCCGATTTTGGTGGACGGGAGGGCGATTCAACTTCACCCGCTAGTCTGTCCGGCTTTTAACGCTGACTTTGACGGCGACCAAATGGCCGTGCACGTGCCTTTGTCTCTGGAATCTCAGGCGGAAGCCCGCTTGCTGATGCTGGCTTCTAACAACATTATGTCGCCAGCAACCGGAAGACCGATCGTCACTCCTTCTCAAGATATGGTACTCGGTTGCTATTATTTGACAGCCGAGAATCTTGATGCTCAAAAAGGAGCAGGTCACTATTTCTCTAACCTTACCGATGCTGTTGTAGCTTACGAACAAGGGGTCATTAACTTGCACTCTTATGTGTGGGTGAGGTTCCAAGGCGCTATAGAAAACATAGAACCCGAGGGAGAACCTCTGAAGATGGAGCGATCGACTGACGGTACTGTGACGAAAGAATACAAGTTCCGTCGGGTTCGGGAAGACGCAGAGGGTAAGCTGATCACTCAGTTTATTCGTACTACTCCGGGCAGGATTATCTATCACCAAACGATCGAATCTGTAATTAACAATTAGGGATGTTGTTGAAGGTTGACGGTTGACTGTTGATGGTTGTTAGCGAACAAGTCAACAGCGAACGGTCAACAGCGAACAGTCAACAGCGAACAGTCAACAGCGAACAGCGAACTAATAAAGGACAGCAGAAAAATGACAGAAAATAAGGAAATTGTTTTTCGCAATCGAGTTGTTGACAAAGGTCAGCTCAAAAAATTAATCTCTTGGTCTTTCATGCACTACGGAACGGCGCGCACGGCGCAAATGGCCGACAAGCTGAAAGATTTGGGTTTCCGTTACGCCACCAAAGCTGGAGTATCGATTAGCGTAGACGATTTGCAAGTGCCGCCAATCAAACGACAACTGCTCGATGCAGCCGAAGAAGAAATTCGGATCACAGAACAAAAATACACCAGAGGCGAAATCACCGAAGTCGAACGCTTCCAAAAAGTAATCGATACCTGGAACAGCACTTCAGAAGACCTCAAAGACGAAGTAGTCAAAAACTTCCGCGCCACCGACCCGCTCAACTCGGTCTACATGATGGCGTTCTCCGGGGCGCGGGGTAACATCTCTCAAGTGCGCCAACTCGTGGGAATGCGCGGGCTGATGGCTGACCCGCAAGGGGAAATCATCGATCTTCCAATTAAAACCAACTTCCGCGAAGGACTCACCGTTACCGAGTACATTATTTCGTCCTACGGAGCGCGCAAAGGCTTGGTAGATACAGCCCTGCGCACCGCCGACTCTGGCTATTTGACACGTCGGCTGGTGGACGTATCCCAAGACGTAATCGTGCGGGAAGTAGACTGCGGAACTCAGCGGGGGATTCGGGTGCGTCCGATGACCGATGGAGCTACCGTGTTGATTCCCCTGAAAGACAGGCTGCTAGGGCGCGTTTTTGCCCGAGACGCGGTTCACCCCAAAACTGGGGAGATCGTGTCCTACGGCAGCGAAAAAGCCGTGCGAAACCAGACAATTACTGAGGAGCTGGCGGGGGAAATTGGTAAGGCCGGGGTGGCAGAAGTGTATTTACGATCGCCCTTGACCTGCGAATCTACACGCTCGGTTTGTCAGCAATGCTATGGCTGGAGTCTCGCCCACTTGAAGATGGTAGATATGGGAGAGGCGATCGGGATTATTGCCGCCCAGTCGATCGGAGAACCAGGCACCCAACTCACGATGCGGACTTTCCACACCGGCGGCGTGTTCACCGGGGAAGTCGCAAAACAAGAACGTGCACCATTTCCCGGCGTGGCAAAGTTTAAGAATTTGCGCACTCGCGGATTCCGCACCAGACACGGTGAAGAAGCGCTGGTGGCAGAAAACAACGGCAAACTCGTATTAGAGGGCGACGGCTACGAAGAAGGCAAATCGGGGGCAAAGAATCAAAAACTGAAAATTGAACTGGCGATTGCCCAAGGTTCGACTCTGATGGTCAAAGACGGACAGCGTGCAGTCTTGGGTCAAGTTTTGGCAGAAGTGCCGATCGTCGGACGCGCCGCCCGCAAAACTACTGAAAAGGTGACGACAGACGTGGCTTCGGATTTGGCGGGAGAAGCCAAATTTGCTGACTTGGTGCCGGAAGAAAAAACTGACCGTCAAGGCAACACAACCCGCACGGCGAGCAGAGGCGGGCTGATTTGGATTCTGTCTGGTGAAGTGTACAACTTGCCACCGGGTGCAGAACCAGCCGTCAAAAATGGCGATCGCATCGTGGCCGAAAGCGTCATCGCCGAAACCAAACTCGTCTCCGAACACGGTGGCGTAGTCCGCATCGCCGACGAGCGAGAAATCGAAATCATCACCGCGCAAGTGCTACTCGACCAAGCCGTTGTTCGGGCAGAAAGCGCCGGTGGCCGCGACCACTATACGATCGAGACAGCTTCTAAGCAGCGCTTTTCGCTGAAAACGGCTCCCGGGAGCAAAGTCATCAACGGCGAAGTGGTGGCAGAACTCCTTGATGACAGCTACCGCACGACCACGGGTGGGATTGTCAAATACGCCGGAGTCGAAGTTCACAAGCGCGGCAAAGCCAAACTTGGCTACGAAGTCGTCAAGGGCGGGACTATGCTTTGGATACCCGAAGAGTCCCACGAAGTTAACAAAGATATTTCGCTGCTACTGGTGGAAGACGGCCAATATGTCGAGGCGGGCACTGAAGTAGTCAAGGATATTTTCTGCCAAACCAGCGGCGCAGTGGAAGTAACTCAGAAAAATGACATCCTTCGGGAAATTGTGATTAAGCCGGGGACACTCCACGCCGTTGACCGCCCGCCACTCACTTTTGGGGAAGGTCAAATTGTCAACGCAGGTCAAGAGATTTTCCCTGGGTTGATTGCCGAAGAGTTGGGCTATGCCGAATATATCGAAACTCCCGAAGGCCCAGCTTTGCTGTTGCGCCCCGTAGTGGAGTTTCCGGTACCAGATAAGCCGCCCGTACCTTCTCAGACGGCGCTGAATGAGTCGATATCCCTCAAAGCAGTGCAACGACTGCCTTACAAGGATGGGGAGCGTGTCAAATCTGTTGAGGGCTTAGAACTGCTACGGACTCAGCTTATTTTGGAAATTGGTTCGGGTGCTCCGCAACTGGCTGCGGATATCGAACTGCTGCCGGATGAGGGAGATGCTACAGCTTTTGGGGCCGATGGTTCTGGGCCTGCTTGGACTTCCACAGATGCGGTTGTGGTGTCACAAGAATTGGCTCTGGCTGACGACGATGAGACCGATCGAACTTGTCGCACTTTCCGCTTGCAGTTGGTGATTTTGGAATCCCTAGTAATTCGCCGCGATGTGTCGGCAGATCCGACTCAAGGTAGCACTAACACCCGCCTGTTGGTAGAAGATGGACAGTCGATCGCTCCTGGGGCCGTTGTGGCTCGCACCGAGATTCTCTGCAAGGAAGCGGGCATCGTTCGAGGCATCCGCGAAAGACTCAACGAACCCGTGCGTCGCTTGCTAGTGATGCGTGATGCCGATTCTATTTCAGTCTCAGTCGCGGGTACGCCCAATGTCAGCCCAGGTCAATTGGTAGTTGCCGGTACAGAAGTGGCTCCCGGGATTCTTTTGGAAGAGTCGGGCCAAGTAGTGAAAGTTGTACCCGCCACATCAGCCGAACTCGCCAAGATTGTGCTGCGGATAGCCCGCCCTTACCGGGTTTCCGGTGGTGCAGTGCTGCACGTAGACGACGGCGATTTGGTGCAACGGGGTGACAACTTAGTGATTCTGGTCTTCGAGCGCGCCAAAACTGGGGATATCATTCAAGGTTTGCCACGGATTGAGGAATTGCTGGAAGGGCGGAAGCCCAAGGAAGCTTGCATCCTCGCCAAGCGGCCGGGGACAGCTCGCGTAGTCACCGATGACGATGTTGTGGAATTGGCGGTGATAGAGGATGATGGCCGGATTGAGGAGTATCCTTTATTGCCCGGTCAAAACCCGATCGTTTCCGATGGACAGCGGGTGGGTGTTGCCGAAGCTTTGACAGACGGCCCTGCAAATCCTCATGAAATTCTGGAAGTGTTTTTCCATGTACTCAAAGAGCGCCAGCCTACTTTTGAGGCGGCTTTGGAAAGTTTCCAACAGGTGCAGACTTTCTTGGTGAACGAGGTGCAGTCTGTCTATCAGTCTCAGGGCGTAGATATTTCTGACAAACACATTGAAGTGATTGTGCGGCAAATGACCAACAAAGTCAGGATGGAGGATGGCGGCGATACTACCATGCTCCCTGGTGAGTTGGTAGAACTGCGGCAAGTAGAGCAGGTGAACGAGGCGATGTCAATTACTGGTGGCGCGCCGGCGGATTATACTCCGGTGCTGCTGGGGATTACTAAGGCTTCGCTCAACACCGATAGCTTTATTTCTGCTGCTTCTTTCCAAGAGACGACGCGGGTGCTGACTGAAGCTGCGATCGAGGGTAAGTCCGATTGGCTGCGGGGCCTCAAGGAAAATGTGATTATCGGGCGCTTGATTCCGGCTGGAACTGGGTTCACTGCTTATGAGGAGCAGGGTATGTCAGATTCGGCTGTTGATGGTGTGTTTGATGATGAAATCCACGATTTGCAAGAGGATGTCGTGTTGGACGATCGAACTGCGCGTCGCAAATATACGATCGAGAGCAGTTTCGATGATGTCATCCGCGCCCCTGACATTGAGCCTGATGAAGATTTTGAGGAAATTGAGGTTGATGAGGACGATTTTGTCCCTGAAACTGATGACGATTCCTTAGAGGAAGTCGCTGATGATGATATCGGTTATGACTTCGACGAGGATGAAGAATAATCTCATGTTGTGAGAAGACGCCGCGCAGCCAGCTTCCGAGCCCTGCGCGGCATTTTTTTGGTTCCAGAAGGACACCCTGACAACAACATCAGGTGCAAAGAGAGATGGTATTGGGTGCATCTCATTTTTGTAAATAGGGCTTGCTGAAAAAGCCCACAAATCGAATCTAGGTGCCAAACAGCTTGAAAAATGGGAGATTCGGAGATGGGTTCCCAAATTTACTCCACAATTTTCCACCGAAATCCAAGGATTTTGAGCCGACAAACGTCATAACAAAAGCACTTTTTTGTGTTTAAAAATCTTGAAACCATTGGCAGTCATAGCTTCTAGTTCTATTCAGCAAGCCCTAGCTATATGAGTTAAAAAATATTAAACTCACAGTACAAAGAAAAAGAAAGAAGGAAGAAAGGAAATGGAGTCACAACAATTAAGAAATTCATAGCAGTCGGATGCAGTTGTTATATTTCCTCAAACTTAGAAATCCGATCAAATTCGAGCTTCATTGGAATAGTAAAGTAGAGTCATATTATTATCAAAAATTCAGTGCAATCGGTAATTTTTTATTACAGTCAACTGTTAACAATTATCTCTCTGATACCAATTTTTGATGAGGCTGCATAGAATCCGATCGCCCTGGCGCCCCCCTTAATAAGGGGGGGACAAGATTCCGATCAAAGTCCCCATTAAGAAGGGGGATTTAGGGGGATCGAGATATGTGCAACTTCACATTAAATTGGTATGAGTACAACTAGAATTGATATAAAAATTCATAGTATTTTGCGGTACATCCAAATTAAAGAAGGAAGAAAGCAGAAGGTATTGGTTAGAAGGCATTGGTTAGAATTCAAGAAAAATTTATAATTCAAGAGTTTTAATTGTTTGTTAGTTTAAACAAAAAATTCTTTCTTCCTTATTCTTTCTTCCTTATTCTTTCTTCCTTATTCCTTATTCCTTCTTCCTTCGGAAGCCTTCACACCGAGCGTTAACTCAGTCAGGAAGCAAAGCCTTGATCTGATCGACAAACTCTTGATGATCTACTACGGGTTTAGATATATAACCGTCGGCACCGCTTTGATCCAGAAAAGTTTCTCTATCACCGGCCATCGCGTGAGCAGTCACCAAAATAATCGGCAGCGAGGCCGTTTGCGGATCAGCTTTAAGCAGTTGAGTAATCTTAATACCGTCTACTGCTTTTCCCTGGTACACGCTACGCGAAAGAGACACATCCATTAAAATCAAATCAGCTTCACCGTTCGCAGCAATCTGCATCACCTCTTCAACATTTTCCGTGTGTTTCACGGCTAAGCCCCCCCGCTTAGTCAGAATTTTGGAAAAAACCCGAGCATTAACCAAATCGTCCTCTACAATCAGAACGGTTTTCATAAATAAATATGGGAAGTATGGAAACTTTGCGACTTTAGTCCAAAGAGGAACACTGCACGGGGAATACATTCCCCGTTAAAAATGCAGAGTTTTTATTGCCATCAGCCGGGAACCCTGCAAAACCCGTATGTATGTATATCCTTGATCCAGTGACAACTCCCAGCACTAAATCGAAACGATTATAGTGTGGGCTTCCAAGACAATCCGGCTACTGCTTAGGAGGCTCTTGGCTTTAAGAACGGGTTGACCCACCGCCCTGTTTTTGATATTGATCGCTGCATTATGGTCGCGGTCTAGGCTGCATCCACAGTGAGGACAGTGGTGCCAACGAATATGGAGCTTTTTTGGTACTTTCTCACCACAGTTGGAGCAATCTTGTGAGGTGTTATGGGCGCTGACTGGAACTACCAACAAACCAGCATTTTCGGCTTTGTTTGCAAGTATTGACAGAAAGCTTGACCACCCAGCATCCAACACAGACTTAGCCAATCTAGTACGAGCAAGACCTTTTACGTTTAAGTCTTCATGAGCAACAACGTCATATTTTGACAACAGGTAGTTAGCGGTTTTAAAGTGAAAATCTTTCCTTTTATCTGCTACTTTTTTATGCTGCCCAATTGCTTAACCGCTTTTTGTCTGCGGTTACTACCTTTCTGGCGGCGTGATACCCGTTTTTGAATAACCCGCAAACGCTTCTGTGCCTTGCGGTAGAGAGTCGGAATTGCAACCATTTCACCTTCTGAAGTTGTTAAAAACTCTTTTAAGCCGACATCAATGCCGGTGATTTTGTCTGGATTAAAATCAGGTTTAATGGTTGGAACTGTTGCATCTTCGAGTAAAAGCGTTAGGTAGAATCCATCAGCTTTTTTTGTAACCGAAGCGGTTTTGACTTTAAACCCGTCAGGTATTGGACGATGCAGTACAACCTTAACTTTACCAAACATTGGTAAGTTAATTAGATTGCCTTGCCAACATCCATCCTTCATTTGAGGGTAAGTAAATGTGCGGTAACGACTGCTTTGCTTAAACCTTGGTCTGCCGCTACGCTTACCATTGCTATCACCTTTAAGAAACCTGTCAAAAGTCACTTTTACCCGCAAGATGACATCTTGGAGGACTTGCGAATAAATCTCTTTGTACCAAGGATGAGTTTTCTTGAGTTGAGGCAAAGTTTTCTTTTGGCTAAAATAATCGGGATGATTTCGCAGTTCTGGCAAATGGCAGATGAGAGGACAAGAGTTGATAGGAGAACGATTTTGCTCGTACCAGTTGAATCGATCAGCCAACAAATAATTGTACTGACTACAAAGCATTGATAGCCATCTATCTAACTCTATAATCTGTGTTTTTGTTGGTCTAAGTTTGTACTGGTATGCTGTTCTCATGATGCTATCATAGCACGCGGCTATATACTGCTGACGATGAACCCAATTAATTTCAGAGTGACTGATGAAGAGTTAGCCCACTTGAAGAACTACTGCAAAATCAAGAAAAGGCAACAAAGCGAGGTCCTTCGTCAGTGGCACAGAAACTGTCAATCGAGCGGGGTGTTGAACCCCATCGATTGACCGCCTATCCATCCCGACACCAACCTGAGTACAAGTATGGTGCGGGGCTTCCGGCGTCAAGCTAACTGTGAGAGGGTATACAGATGCTCATAAGCATTCGGTACCACCACTTAGACTACTACACACAGACAGTTTAATTGTTTTTTTTTAGAACTCGACCTGACACTGGCGATAGTCTTGAGATTCCGGGGTAGCCGGTTTGTAGTCTCCTCTGTTTGGGTTAAGCCTCTGACGAGAGAGTTGGGAATAGGTGACAATTCTTTTCTTTCCTGCTCTTAGAATAAAGCGATATTTATTTGCATACTCCCGCCGAAGCATTCGGAATAGGAAACATAGCTGGGGATTATTGGGGATTCCGAATTCTCAATTTTGAGCGATTGAGGCAGCTAAAAAGGTAGATGCTTCCGTTCAGCAAGCTGTAGTCAGACTAGGAGAGCTTTTGACTCCTGAATTCTTAACTATCGGTTTTGTGGGCGATTATCAGAAAAAGCATGAGTTTGAATCAACCTACGGGCGATCGATCGGTAAATAGACAGGTAAGCGCAAAGGTCGGCAACATAGACGTTAGTGTAAGAGTGGAGAGTTAAGAGGCAAGTGTTCCCCGTCTTCGGCACTCTGATTCTTCTTTCACAAGTTAAGTTTATTTTTATCCTCTCGCCGCGATCGCGGTTTTGTCGAACTTTTGGTTTTCCTGCGGCAAACACTGTTCACTTGAGACAGGCAACCTCGGGATGATTGACAGGGGCTGTCTTTATTCAGGAATTAACGGACACAAGGACTCATGGCTAAGCAACTCAACCTACTTTCCGGGCAAGTAATTTCTACGCCTCTGCACGCCGAGATGCAGCAATCGTACCTCGAATATGCCATGAGTGTGATCGTCGGGCGAGCTTTGCCCGATGTCCGCGACGGTTTAAAACCGGTTCACCGTCGAATTTTGTACGCGATGCACGAACTTGGTTTGACGCCAGACCGACCTTACCGCAAGTGCGCTCGGGTAGTTGGAGATGTTTTGGGAAAATATCACCCCCACGGCGACCAATCGGTTTACGATGCTCTGGTGCGCATGGTTCAGGAGTTTTCTAGCCGCTATCCTTTGTTGGCGGGTCACGGCAATTTCGGTTCGGTGGACAATGATCCGGCTGCTGCTATGCGCTACACGGAGACTAGGCTGGCACCGATCGCCCACGAAGCCATGCTAACCCAAGTTGGCGATGCAACTGTTGATTTTGCTGATAACTTTGACAGTTCGCAGCAGGAACCGACGGCGCTACCTGCTCAGTTGCCGTTTTTGTTGCTCAATGGCTGTACTGGGATTGCTGTGGGGATGGCAACTAATATCCCGCCCCACAATTTGGGGGAAGTGGTAGATGGTTTAATTGCTTTGATTGAAAACCCAGAACTCTCGGATGAGAAGTTGATGCAACTGATTCCGGGCCCGGATTTCCCGACCGGAGGGGAAATCGTGGCTACAGAGGGGATTTTTGATGCCTACACTAAGGGTAAAGGTAGCATTGCCGTCAGGGGTGTGGCTGGGGTGGAAGAAGTGCCTGGAAATCGCAAATTTCGCACTAAAACGGCGATCGTGGTGACGGAGTTTCCGTTTCAGGTAAATAAGGCTGGTTGGATTGAAAAGGTGGCGGAGTTGGTGAATGCCGGCCGCCTCGATGGTATTTCTGATTTGCGCGACGAGAGCGATCGCGATGGCATTCGAGTTGTGATTGAATTAAAGCGGGAATTTACTCCAGAAGCGGTTCTGGCTCGTCTTTACCAACAAACTGACCTGCAAACAAATTTTGGGGCGATTTTGTTGGCAATTGTCAACGGTCAACCACGACAATTGACCCTTAGACAATTGTTGCAAGAATTTCTGGATTTTCGGGAACTAACTCTTACCCGCCGCTACAATTACGAGTTGCAGGCGGCCGGGCGTCGCTGTCACATTCTCGAAGGATTAATGTTGGCTTTGACAAATCTCGATACTGCGATCGACATTCTCAGAAATTCTCCTGACGGGACTACTGCTAAGCAAACTTTCCAAGTTCGCCTTAATCTGAGCGAAAGTCAATCAGATGCGATTTTGGCGATGCCGATGCGCAGGCTGACTGGTATGGAAAGGCAAAATTTGCAGTCTGAGTTGGATGAGTTGATGGGGAATATTCAAGAATTACAGCGGTTGTTGAGCGACAGGCGCGAACTTTTGAAGGCTTTGAAGAAGGAATTTCG
>PVWI01000024.1 GCA_003003725.1 filamentous cyanobacterium Phorm 6
GTGGGTGGGTGGGTAAAATTAAATTCACAACCAATGCCAAGATTTCATTGATTGTGAATTTTTTGGGTATGCTTCCTAGAGCGCCCTAATTCGGACTGTGGCGACAATCATTACCCTGAATCGCAATTCGTGGAAAAGGCTTCGATAGAGGCAAAAAAATGCTCTGCTTTTTCAGCAGAGCATTCTAATCAAACTTTAGCGATTATTCGTCGTCTTCCTCAAATTCCTCGTCTTCGTCTAGACTAAAATCATCCTCCTCATCGTCATCCTCATCGCTTTCCTCATCTTCATCGTCATCATCGTCATCCTCATCAATTTCATCGAGTATGTCATCATCTTCATCGTCATCATCGTCATCCTCATCGAGTTCTTCAGTATCTTCTTCAGAGGATTTAGCTAACTCGTTGCGACGCTTTAAGCTTTGAGCATTGAACTCCATTAAATCGGCAATGGCAGCTTGTGGATTGTCAGCAATTGTATCGTAAAGTTGGCTCATCGCTAAAGCAACAACTTCGACATCATACTTGAGTTCATCGGGCCGGCCAACTAGCTTGGGAAACACAGTATTGTTCCACTCTTGCCAGTCGAACTTTTTACCATTGCCATTGCCGTTGCGCTTGTTCAACTGAGCTTGAATATCCAATCCCAGTTTTTCGCGAATTGCGTGGCCAACCTTTGTCGAAATACGGCTATCGCGACGCTGAATTGTCACACCGTACTTCTTATGAATTGTATTGCGAATCTGTTTGACTAGCTCGACAGCAAGTTGCTCGGAGCTGAGGTTAGGTTGAGGTTTTGATTTAGCTCCATTGTTACTGCCGACTGTTTGACTGTTCTGTTTTTCGGGCGGTTTTGATTTAGCAGGCACTGGTGACTGAGAGCGATTTGGAGTGGCTGCTGTTTGTTTTTTAGTTGTGGCCATGATTGACAATTTAACTTACATAACATCAATTTATGAGTGCCGTTAGGCACAATTACCCCCTCCAGTTGAGGGGGAGAATTTCGCTCATTAGCAGGAAGTTAAATTTTAATTACATTAGTTAAGTTTTATGTTAAATCTCCTGTAAGTAGTGGTGTATAACGCATGAAGATTTTCAATAACTGGTCTAACTTAAGAGTTATTCAAACTCCCATTATTGCCCTCGAATATTACAGTGCCGATCGCCAAACAATCTTGTCATCATTTCATCAGTACGCTAATGAGTGTTGTTTACCTGTTTATTATTGGAATCCTGGCTATGCAACTCTTCAACAGGTGCAGTCAACTCTTCAACAGGTGCAGTCAACTCTTCAACAGGTGCAGTGTTTCGATAAACATCTCCCAAATTTAGGTTTTCACTCAAACATGACAAGCGTTTCAGATGCTTTTTCAGAGATGTATAATAGTGAATGCGTCCTCTGCAAAACTGAGCTATCTGTCGAAAGCGATGTCCTGCAATTTCTGCTGGAAAATGACTATCCCGGTATCTTTTTGTTAGAGGATATTTTGGAGTCAGGCAGTAGCGAACAGCCTCTTGTCCGCCGTTATTCTCAATTAGCTAATGCTTTTTTTGAGCTGAAAGGGCGTTGGGCCAACCAATATTGGGTACTGCTGGGTGAGTACATCCAACTGCCATCAAAGCTAAGTCCATTAATTCCTCTACTCAAATGTCCGTTACCAGATCGCTTTGAAGTCGAAGTTCTTGTGGATAATTTTTGCGATCGCAATTGTTCCCTTGATTTTGGTTCAGATGCGGTAGCTGCTAAAAAACGGCTGGCTGTTTCTAGTCTAGGGCTGCCACAGGCTGAAATTGAATTGGTGTTAGATCGATCGCTCTCTGTGACCGCTTCAGTTGTCCAAATCGCACAGTTGGTATTGGAGCATAAAATATCGCAACTTCGAGACCAGGGGTTGGAGTTCATTGCTTCTCCAGACGTGCCTCATGCTGGCGGTTTAGATTTATTAGACGCTTATTTGAGCGAAGTCGTAAAGCTGTCAGAAGCTGATGCCAAGAAATATCACCTCAGACCTCCCAAAGGAATGCTGCTGTGGGGGCCGCCGGGGACGGGCAAAAGTTTGAGTGCAAAGCTAGCTGCTAAGAAGCTAGGTTATGCGCTTTTAGCAGCAAGTTGGGGCAATATTCTAGGTTCCTCTAATCCCGATCGCGCTCTCAGCAAAATGCTGGATACAGCCGATAATTTGGGCGGCTGCGTGTTGTTTTTTGACGATTTTGACAAGGGTTTTTCTGGCTGGGAATCAAATGCTGATGGCGGTGTAGCTAGACGGCTGTCGCAGAAATTGCTCACATGGATGCAGGAGCATGAAAGCCCCGTGTTAATGTTAGCTACTGTAAACCGCTTAGAAATGCTGCCGGCTGAACTTATCCGCAGATTTGACGACGGCGGAATCTGGTTTGTGGATTTGCCACACAGCGGCGCTCGCTATGAGATTTTCAATTTGCACTTAGCTAAGTATTTCCCAGAGCAGTTTGGGGAAGGAAAAGAGAACCTTTGGAGCGACAGACAGTGGTATTCGCTACTATCTGATTATGCCGGAGCAACGAGTGCTGAAATTGCGATCGCAGTAAAGCGCTGTGCTGAACGAGCCTATTGTGAAGGGCGACCGGGTTCGATTGAATTAGCCCATTTGCGTTATCAGAGAACTCAGTTTGTGCTGTCGTCTGAGCGTTCTTCTGAAGATATCCAGGGGATTCGCAACAAAGCGTCCTTTGCTCGGCCTGCTTCTGGGAGGGATGGGTCTAAATTTGCGGCGGCAGAGCAAGAATTATTCGAGTATCAGCCACCTGCTTACGATAAAACTTGAGTGTATTATTCACAGCAATAGCATGGGTTTGTTGGTGAGCCAAAAAGTTTTGACTGTTGATAGAATTAGCGCAAAAGTTTTATGGCACTTTCTATAGCAGGACTTACGCTCAGCCTCTGAATAAGCCTGAAATAGCGGGCAATCCCCCCGTTTGTGGTGGTGGCGTTGCGTCCAGGACTGTCTGGGAAATAATAAGCCGTGCATTTGTTATTAACCAGATGCACGGCTTATTGTATAAGTAATCTAAGACTTAACTTGGACGCGGTAGCCGCAATTTTCAAGGCATAGTTTTACTCCCTGCCAAGTTAAACCTGTTTCTGGTTCAAGCGGTACAGTTAAAGCATTGGTTGTGTAGCCGCGCTCTCCCTCTTGCCTGATAACGCTATATTCAGCTTGGTGCAGCATGGCAATAGCGCATTTTGATAACTTACCAACGATATTTGCGGCTTGGTTACTAACAGTGAGAATTACATTCATTATGTTTTGAAATCAACTCTTCACTTGCACAACAACAATCGTTGTTTAGGGGTGGGAGGTTGGGCGAGGAATTATGCGGTGACTGTTAGGGGAATGGGGAGTGGTCAGGAAGTGGAATTTTCACAGCAATGCCTGCGGTGCGGTTTCTCCCCTCCCCACTCCCAATCTTTCCCCGTTAATCTCTTACCCTCCCCAACTTTCCATCACCTTAATTTCTACCTCGCAAGGAATCGGAGAGAGAAATTTATTCCCGGCTCTCACCATACATTTTTTAAGCAAGGCTTTAACTGGCCTCACTTCTTCAAGAGGACACTCTATTAAAATTTCATCGTGAACGACACAAATCAGTTTACCACCAGTGCTGCTTAGAGGCAGAAAAAGTAGAGCAAGAGCGAGTTTAGTAATGTCAGCACTCATCCCTTGAATTGGGTTATTTAGCATCTCATTAAGCAGCGGTTTAGTATCTTTTGACCATAATCTCCTTCTGCCTAAGACTGTCCGACTCTCTCGAATACCTCGGCTCCAGGCGCTCCGAACTTTGCCGTGAAATTGTTTGATACCTGTATAGGATTCAAAGAACTTCTTACGAAAGTGTGAAGCTTGTTGCAGCGTTAAAGTGACTCCATGCTCTGCTTGAGCCATATTCTTAAATTTCTGTGCTCCCATGCCATAAATTAAACCGAAGTTAATAATTTTGCCGAGCTGTCTGTCTTCGACAGTAATTTTAGATAAAGGTTTTGCTAGCACCAAGGAAGCTGTGAGAGAGTGCAAATCTTCCCCTTTGGAGTAAGCTTTCACCATCGTGCGATCGCCCGAAACCTTCGCCATGATCCGCAGTTCAATCTGGCTGTAATCGGCTTTGAGCAGGACGTAACCGGGTGCAGCTTTAAAACACTGTCGGGTTTCCTTGTCTCTGGGGATATTCGTTAAATTTGGCTCTCGACAACTAAACCGTCCTGATCTAGCACCAATCTGAAACCAATTGGGATGAATGCGCCCTGTAATCGGGTGAATGCGTTCAGGTAAACCAAGAGTAAAAGTATCGATACGAGCCGATAAGCTGCGATATTCTAACAGTGCTTGAATAACGGGATACTCGCTTTGCAAAGGAATTAAATGTTGAGAGTTAGTGGAAGTAACAGGAATCCCTTTCTCTTGCAAAGCGGCTAAAACTTGCTTGGGAGAGCGAGGATTAATTGTATCCGTAAATTCCGGCAGCAGAGAGATTTGTTGGTGAGGGTTAGGTCGATGAAGCTGCGAATTAATTTGTTTTAGAAGAGAGTCGCGTTGGTGGCAGAGCTTCACTCCCAAAACTCTCCACTGTTCTCTATCTAAAAGCATTCCGTTGAGTTCCATAGAAGCCACCGCAGGCAGACAGGAAAACTCTAGCAAAGCAGTTTTCCAAAGCTTAGAAGCTTTCAATTTTTGTTCGAGAACAGCAGCCAGCGGGAGTAAAATTGCAGCATCGGTAGCAGCATATTGCAGTTGAACGAGTGTTAAATTTCCCGACCAATCGCTAACTTGCTGCGTTTTGTCTAGCTTTACTTTCAACAAATTCTCAGTGACAGCCTCTAGAGACAAATGGCATTTTAGTCCAGCCGTCAGCACTCGGTAAGCCAAATAGGTATCGAAAAAGGGTTTGGATGGTTCCAGTCCGGCAAAAGCGAGCATTTGCCATTCAAATTTGAGGTTGTGACCTACCTTCAGTGCAGGACTGGCTAGGAGCAAGCGTAATGGTTCGAGGGAACTCGGTTCAATTGCCCATAAATCTACAATGATTACTGGATGGTCAGGAATGGCAAGTTGTAACAATCTAATTTTGGCTTTGTAGGGGTCAAGCCCTGTCGTTTCGCAGTCTATACCGATTATTTTTGCTTGTTGAAATGGTTGAAGGGCTGTTTCAAGATTGAAAGCAGTATCAATCAGTTGGTAAGGAGTTTTAAGCGTAAGTTGCAACTGAGATTTTTGATTTTTATCGGTTAAAATAGTTGGAATAGCTGTTAATATTTCAGGCTTAAGGGGCGGATTAGCTCTCATCATTACTTTCGTTTCCAAAGGAGAGTAAAAGGAGCCGGGGCTGTCAATACCTGTCCGGTGTTTTGAGTAACGCTTGAGGATGTCTTGTGGAGTTAGCGGTTTCATTGCACGATCGCCAAAAATTTTCAAATCTGCGATCGCGATCGCGGTTTAAAAAATAAACTCGATCGAGTTGAAGCAGCGCAATCTTGACCAAATAATGAGTGATGAGTAATGAGTAACAGGAGTAATTGGGGTAAACCCGAGATATACGCCGTCAATCGAACTGACAATTATCGCAATCTTAACAATCCTGAAATCGGAACAGATGCGGCAGCAAACGACAGCAGTAAAAACTCTCCAACTGCACGTAAAAAAACCTTTTTTATGTTATATTCAAGATAAAATATTTCAGGGAAACCCTATAATCGATCGCACTTTACCAATACCGCTAGCGAGCATAAAAACGATTACTTTGGAGAAAATTTAATGACTGTAATTAGCAATCATTTTGACCTACTCTATTTCACAAATTGTAATTTAGATCGACCTTTAATCCGCGATTCAAAAATTGTCATTCCCACCTGTCAACTCGGCTTGCTACCAAATCATCCACTTAATCCCCAAAATGAAATAACTTTTCTGCCAAAATCTTACCTAATTTTCGATGGAGTCAAAACATCGGTACGCCAATTAACCGGATATGTAGAAGAGCCTCCCGGCTCCCATGATTTCAAGCCTCTAGAAAAAACCTCTAGAACAGTTATAGATGATGATTTTCCAATGTTGGTAAAACTGTCAGCTTATTTGGACTAGAAGGTGTTTTTGAAAACCCATTAGAATGGGTGGATTGGGAGATAGAAAGTGCATCATTTTATTTGATAGAATATTTAGCATATGACAGTAATTTACCGAGTTGTGGATAAATATAACTAAATTTATTCTACAATGATACTTGTCAAGCATCAATTTGATGTTCCTAAATCCAGTGGAAAATGTTGTATTGTTCGGCAAGCAATTGCTTTTGAGGCAAGCACAGTTAACGTAACTTAAAAAGTAGTTTATCGAAAGCGCAGACAAAGATGATTAATCTGATACAAGAGCGTGCTACAAAAGAGCAACTTGAAGAAATGTTGGAAATCCTGAGCAGTTATATTAAACTGGCAGTGGATATCGAACGGGGAATTTTAGCTGGTGGTGGAGAGCTTCACGCTGACTGCGAAGCTGTATTGCTGGAAAATGGGAGCAAGCAAGTACATATTTGGGGAGCAGATTGGTATCCGCTGACACAAGAAGTAGGTTATGAATCTCTCATCAATATCCGCCCCCGCCAAAACAATCGTTCGATGGAAATTCAAGATCCGATGATTCGAGATCGAGTTGCTCAGATCGTTCAACGGCTATTAGGAGAGTTATGAGAGATTGGAATGCTTTAAAGTCACGCTATTTGCGAGACGAACTGCCGGTTCGTCTGGGAAATTTAGCATCAAATTTAGCGCGAATCAAATCCCGCTGTCAAAATACAGCTCATGGCGAAATAATTGAAGATTTACTGCAAGAAAGCAAGCTGTTTATTGAATGGACTGCTGCCGATACAGAGATAGAAATAGCTGCTGAGTTAGTTGAGTTGCAGGTTCAGTTAGCTTGCTGGCAGTATTCTTGGGCTGAGATTCGATCGAACGTTCAGCAACGAATAAAAGTTAGCGAACAGGTAAAAATCTGGTCAGAAAAAGTGCTGAATATGTCGGGTTTGTTGGCTGCGAATTAGACAAGTGCGCGATCGCTCTTGATGCGCGATGTGCTATTTTCTCCATAAGAGCGATCGCGTTACGCAGTTGCAAATTCCGTAAACTGACGCAAACGCGGTGGATGAAAGGCGAGGACAATATCTTCACAAGACACCCCCGCTTGCAGTAAATCGGTTGCGATGCCGTCCTCAGTCCGGTCTTCTTCAATCCAGATTTTTCCATCTTTCAGGCGAACGTGGATGACATTGCTTTTGATGCGATTATCTTGATACCAACCCATTTTCATTAGAAGATAATGCTCGCGAATTGGGTCTAGCAGCAAGAACGCCTTACCTTGTCTAGCTTCTAACGGGGTTGTCACCCCCCCAGCTTTCATAGAGCTGCCCCCTCCAAATGGAGGGGGTAATTTTTACTGAACGAAATCGCTCACAGGGATGAAGTTGCCAAAACTAGATGCGATTTAAGTTAAAACTATTCACCACATAAACTAAGAAAAACCATGCACAATTCATCGATCGAACCTAATTCCGGCTATAACAACTCCGGTTACGAATCGCAACCCGATTTGATTGTCGGTTACTCATCACCTAGGGAAGTTCGTCAAGGTAATTTTGACGACGCTTACCAAGAAAATGTTTATGATTTGTCCAACTTAGCAGATACTCCTTGGACAGATTCAGCAGTCCGGTCGAATCCACAGTTGGAACTGGAGCTTGATTAAAGAAAAAAGCGAAGATCGAGAAATGCAGTCCTGGACGCATCAACTCAGAAAAAATAGAGCAGCTTTCTTTTTCGCGATTTTAGTTAACATCAAGAGGATTTCCATGAACAGTCCCAAGCAGTTAATAAAATTAAGCCAGATAGGCTCGGCTTTAATAGCTGCCAGTACACTCTGCCTAATTTTTGCTTTCATCTGCATTACTTTCTTCAGCTTTCCATCAATGGCTAGCGCTAGTTCCTTACCTACTAAAATTTGGGAAAAAGAGCAATCTAGAGTTTTGCTGTCAGATTGGAGCCAGATTACCTTTAGTTCCCTGCCCGCCGTTGCTAGTTCTGGAAGTTCTGGCGGTAGAAGCTGGCAAGCCGGCACTTCTGTTGACAACATCTTGAAGCTGGGGGACATTAACGATGTAAAACCTGAAATTCTGTCTTTGCAAGCAATTGAACAATTGGCACTAGGGGATATCAATTTAGAAAATATCAGCTTGTCAGCATTTCCCTTAGCTGGTAAGCAAACTGTCGGTCACTTGGCTGAAATTGTTCCGAATCTGGGCCAATTTCAATTGAGCGATGTTCCTCCAATTGCTTCTTTATCTTCTCAAATAGCCGGAGTGAACCCTAACATCAACCAATTACCAATTGGTCAAGCTGTAAAACAAGTACCGCAACTAGCGCAGGCAAAACTTAACCAAATTGACCTATCTGAGTTTGCGATCGCCCAAATCCCCAATCTTAATAGCGTAAATTTAGAACAGTTCTCTGGCTGGTCAGAGGAACTCATCAGCAATATTCCACTCCTGAGTCAAGTCCCCCTTTCTACTTTTCCTGTTCCTGTTGCGTCCATTGGCAGCACAGTCATGCGAATTGACACGATCTACAGCCGGTACGAAAGCAAACGTTCTAATACAATCTCCGGTTCTGATGTAGAAGGATTTGCGGTAGCCTGCGAGAAAGATTGCGCTTATATCGAACTCGACGACATGGAAAACGCCGGTCGCCGCGCCACAGGGCCGCTAGAAGGCAAGCAGTGGATTAGCGGCAAATATCAGGAAGTACGAGGCGGTTCTGGCTGTTTGAGCGGTTGGGAACCGACGGGCCGGCATCCTTTTGGGGAAGTGTTTAAAGTAGTGGTAATGGAACCGTCAGAAACCAGCGATACTGTTGACACGGCTCTGTACTTCAGGTTTAGTTTGCCCTGCGGCAAATCGCCTTACATTATTGGCCCGGTTCCGTTTCTCAGTTACAGCGTTAATTCGTCTATGTTTGTCGGTCGATTAGAGGGCGGTTCTTCTAACAGTATTTCGCGTTCAAAAGGTGTCGCATCTGAAACAAAACCTTCAAAGCCGCTGAGTTCAAATCAACCTAAAAAAAACGCTTTACCAACTCAGCCTCTACCTGAATCAAAGCGAGAGTGCGCGCGCCCCGCAACTTACGTTAACGGTGTGGATGTAGCTTCATTAGGGGAGGCGTTAGCAAAGCTTTCCGAAGGAATCGCCAATTTTGAAAGTGCAGCCAGTGCCGACTACGAAGCCATTGGCGAGATGGTTTGTACTGAAGGATCTCGCAACTGCGGGCGGGCGATCGGTCGCTATCAGTTAATGAGTTACCGGGAAGACGTGCAGCGTGCTGTCAGCTCAATTCCAGGGGCGGCTAACTTTATCCTAAACGTCAACAAAGGCCAAAAACCTACAAGAGAGGAACTCTTCCAATATTTTCCTCCTGCTGTTCAGGATAAACTCTTGCAAAATTCTCTAGCTGAGAACTTAGTCAGCAGCCAACAGGAAATTGACCCTAAAACTGGGCAGGTGTTCAAGGGCGATCGCTTAATTGAGCGAGTAGCACAGAAACACTTTGGGGGTTCTGGCAGTAAAATTGATGCCAGCTATTCCAACATTTTAGGTGGCTACTCTCTCAAACAGTACGGGGAAAAAGTTCGAGAGGTTTATAACCACAATACCAGCGACAATTGCCAAGCTAATTCTGGTGACAGCAATGGCATCAGCAACTCGGTCGGCTCCGGCATTACTTTAAATGCTAGTTGGAGTATTAAGGTTGCGCTGTTCATTAGCTCTTTTTTGGGGGGAATGTGGTTTTTAATTCGACTTTTTCACAAGCGAAAGCAGCAAATTTTTCTGATGCTAATCGCTTTGGGGCTAGCTGTTACTCTTGGCACGGCTGTGCTCTCCCATTGAACAAAGGGAAAGGGGAAGTGGAAATGCAAGGTATTAACAAATATAGGACTTACGCAAGACAGCAAATTTTACAGTATTTGTGGCCAACTGCACCGAAGAGCACCTACAAACACCTTACAAATAGTGTCTCTGCGTTCACGAGTGAACTATAACACAATACGATTCAAGTAAGAACAATCTGACTTCCTTTCACAAGTCTGTATATCCTAAAAATTCGTGAAAGGGAATTCGTCTGAAAGGGCTAACCCAAGCGTATTGGACTATAACAACTTTTTCGCTAACAGGACGTTTTTAAGTGCTTAAAACATGAATTTTCTTACGTTTCTGTTCTGATATCTATTCCGAAACATGAATTTTATTGCATTTCTGTTCTGACATCTATTCCGGTGGCATCGGAATGATTAAACCACAGAGGACGCAGAGGACGCAGAGAAAGAAAAGAGAGAGATTAATAATTCCGATATCAACGGATTTGATATGACTTGTTCCTAAGTTGTTCTCGCTCTAAATTGCATAGTCGTTTTATATTCCGATAAGGAAGTCATTAAAATTGACTGTAAATTTTAGACATACAACAGCTTACTTAAGCAAAAAATTCTCTCTTCTCGTGTCTTTTTCTTCCGCTTTATTGTCCTTTTTTCTCTGTTATTTTGTATAATTGGAGTAACAAATGGTTGAACAAAATCGAGTTAAGCAAAAAATAGCAGGCAGCCAAAAGATTGTCAATCCCCCGGTTTGGTTAAATCAACTTGGTTACTGGTTTCGCATTGGTTTGACAGTTTTTACCGCCCTGTCGCTATTATTGGGGACAGTTGCTTGCACGAATTCTAGTTCAGCAACAACCGCACCAGCTTCTTGGCAACAAGCTTTGCGAGTCACTCCAAAAGAAACTTTAACCCTAATCGTAAAGGAACACAGCAGCCTTCCAGAACTCAAAGTAGCGGCTGGGCAAAGTGCTGTGGCGGAAGCGATTAAGAGAATGCGAGTGTGGCAAGTTAATGGCTCGGTGGGTGGGCTGAACCTTTATGATTTCAATAATTCCGCTCTGTGCGGTACAAAAGGCTGCCTTTATGTTGGCTACTTAATTCCTAATGATTCAAGTCAAATGCCAACAGAAGTATTTGCAGCTTATCTCGACCCCCATAAACCGCCGAAAACTCCTTTGTTTGAGGCTGACAGTTCCTCGCACGAGGGTTTGCCTTGTCTAGGAGTGAATCAGCTTTCCAAAGAAGGCCGCCGCCAGCTTCAATTTTGCTACGACGGCCTTACCTATCAACTTGCTGACAGCCAGCTTTTCAAAGATGGTTAGTGTTTAGTAGGGGGCGGGTTCATCGAAGTCAAAATCTTCTTCTGAATCAACCTCAACTTCAACCTCAGCCGCCTCGGAAAAATCATCCTTATCCTCTAATTCTGAGTCGGTTTCTCCTTCAACTTGTGCAATTTTGCGAGGGGGCGACAATTTACCTCGATTTTTGCGGTTAGTTACGCTTTCTGGCAACGCCTGGACTTCAGGTTCGGCACCAGCAGCTATAGCTGGCAACCCGGCATCGCTAGCCTCAATGAAACCAGCAATGTTATTGTGCAGTCCCCAAATCAATTTCTTTTGTGGTTTTTGACCGAGAAATAGCTTGTGAAAATTAGCATCTGTTGGCTGAGTAATGCTGTGAGTTTTACAGCAAAACGATTTATTTTTGCCTTCCCCTTCTTTGATAGCTCTAAATTCGACATTCAACACTCCCAAAGAGCGCCACTTGTCATTTTTACCGCTGTAATCTCTCCCAAAGCAATCAGCAAATGCCCGTTCCAAATTGCGGTAAAATTCTTCTCTAGCGCTCTTAAAGCTCCAGAGGGCTACATTCTTGAAGCGGACGACAATCGGTACCTGATGCAGGGGTTGGTTTTTGGGATTTAGAAAGATGAGAGCGTGTTCGGAACACACTTCCTGCGTCTTTTTATCGAGGGAATCGCGATATTCGTCGTAAAGCCCAATAAAAGTACCTGCTAATTCTCCATTTTCTTCAATATCTTTGTAGCGGATGTACTCAGGCACAAAAGCTAATACCAACATTCTCGCTTTTGGGAGCAGTAAGCCTGTCACTTCTTCGCTGAGTTCGACCGTTGTCAATTCCTCAACATTAGGCATTACGTGCCATTCCGCTTTGACAAGCTGGTCGTTCGGGAGCAAAATACCTGCTGGGTTATCGTTAATCACGATTCCATAGGGCAAAGAGGGCTTGCGAGTTTGGTTGTAATCACTGTTGAATAGCTCCGGATCTATCTCGTAATAATCAGCACTTTTGTTCTTTTGCGTGTTGGACTTTCCACTAGAATTCTGTACTGTCTTACTTGGAGATTTCGCGTTATTGCTTCTTACCATTGTTTACCTATTTTTGTCATGGTCTCCCCCTTGAGGCGATAGCCGCTAGCTGAAACATTTAGTTTTTTTAAGAGCTAAAAAAAATGAACAATTTGCAATTTCTGCCTAAAATTAACAAAGCTACCTTGATACCAATGGCAGTTCAAACTCCTAAACGTTCGTTAACTAGCATAGATTTTGGCGGGTTGTTGGGTCAGTTTATGAAGCCAGAGGGACTGGCAATGTTAGGGCTAATGGCAGGCTTACTTATTGCTTCCAAATTAGTTGGAAACGGGAAAGGTAAAATTACCTCCGGACGGCTCTGCGGGACGGCTGAAAAATTGGCAGCCACAGGCTCTGCCCTCAAGCAAATGAAAGAAAAAAAACGGCAACCTGTTACTTTGTGGAGCGGTACGCCGAGTTATTGGTTTAAAGGTTGTCAGGGATTGAGTGCTCGATTGCAAACGCTATTAGGTGCAAATCCGACGGTTTGGTTTCCCCACGCAGAACGCGGAACTTTAGTCATTGGTGCTCCGGGTTCTGGCAAAACATTCAGCGTCATTGACCGGATGGTTGAAAGTGCATTCCAGCAAGGTTTTCCTGCCATTATTTACGACAAGAAAGGAGACCAGATGAAAGTGCTTGCACCCCTTGCAGTGCGCTATGGCTACGATGTGCAAGTGTTTGCGCCAGGGGAAGCTTACAGCGGCACTATCAATCCTCTGGATTTTATGAGAGATGCACAAGATGCAGTAATGGCAGCAGAAATTGGACAAGTTATTGCTCGAAATGCTAGTCCGGGGGAGAGTAAAGGCAATGAGTTTTTTGAGAAAGCAGGCGAGTTGATGGCGAAGGGTTTAGTGCAGTTGGCAAAAAGCAGTCCTTACCCGGATTTAGCTTTTGTGTACGCAATTATTCAACTCCCAGATTTGGTCAAGCGCATCGACCACGCCGTTCACCGACCCGACGGTCATCCCCTCAAAATGGACAGGTGGATTGCCTCTAGTTTTTCGCAGTTATTAAGTTCAAAAGATGCTGAAAAAACAGTGGCGGGCATTAAGGCAACCGCAGAGGCAACCTATTCCAGTTTCATTCAAAAAGATTTGCTGCGGGCATTTATTGGTCGCAGCACCATTCCGATTGCTTTAGAAGGCAAAAAGTGCATTATTTTCAAATTAGATGACCAAAGGCGCACTGTAGTGGGGCCGCTGTTAGCTGCTGCTATTCACTTATGTGTGGTGTCTAATTTGAGTCGGGTACGTTCTGACCCATTTGTGTACTGCTTAGACGAGTTTCCGTCTCTCAAGTTTGACAGAATGGATCAGTGGGCTAACGAATATCGTTCTGCTGGCGGCGTGCCGATTGTTGGCATTCAATCCCTCAATCAACTCTATAATCTCTATGGGGATAAAAAAGGGGCTGCGATCGCCAGTGCTCTGTCAACTCATGTCCTCTTCAACCCCGGCGATTTTGAGACAGCCGAAAAATATTCTAAGCGGTACGGGGAAGTGGAAGTGCTGGTAAAAAATCGATCGACCGGCAGCTCGACGGGGCAGCAAACGAGCCGTTCTGTCAACTGGAGCGAACAGTTGCAAAAGAAACCGCTGATTAGTCCTGACGAAATTCTGAGGTTTCCTCAAGGCAAGTGCGTCATCACTTCACCGGCCTACGCAACGGGGACGGAAGCTTTATTTCCCTACCCTCTCAAGATTCCGGTGCGGCCCGGCGACATAAAGCGAGCTAAAGAGTCTGAACAACTGTGGGACAGCAGCATCAGACCGCAGCTTGAAAAGCGGGCGAAAGCTTTGTCAGTAGAGCAGCAGACGGGTAAACTGCTCAATATAGATGAAGAGCTGGATCAGCGGATTCGATTCGCTTACCAATTGCTGCCACATCCGAACGATCCAGAAGAACCCGTGACTGTGGCTGATGTTGAGTCGCCTGTTAATGCTGGTGGTGCGAACAGTGCGGCTGGGAAAATAGCGGTTGACAATATTCGGGAAAAACTCAAAACTTTATCATTATATGGTGGCGAGCGATAATGGAGCAAACTGAACAATTTTTGGCTGACATTTTGATTGTTGACGATATTCCAGCCAACATTCAACTGCTGTCTCAAGTGCTAATTGAAAACGGTTACAAAGTCAGGAAGCTGATTAGTGGAGAGCGAGCTTTAAAAGCAGTAGAGTTGCAAGCGCCAGACTTGATTTTGCTCGACATAAAAATGCCCGGTATGGATGGCTATGAAGTTTGCCGTCAACTTAAAGCATCTGAAGCTACTTGTGCTATTCCTGTAATTTTCATCAGCGCTTTAGATGACGTATTTGACAAAGTAAAAGGGTTTGAGGCGGGCGGTGCTGACTACATTATAAAACCTTTTGAGCCTGTTGAAGTGTTAGCGCGGGTATCTGCCCAACTTAAAATGCAGCGCTTGCAGCAGCAACTTCGCTGCGCTAACGTGCAATTGGCTGCACAAAATGTTCAGCTCAGCCAGGAAATTCAAGAAAGACAGCAAGCAGAAGCCAATTTAAGAATGCTGTTGCACGCTGTTTCGCACGATTTGCGATCGCCTCTATCAGGAATGTCGCTGCTGCTGCGAAGTCGCCTCAATGATGCTGCCAGCAACATTGCTATTGATAGGCGGACTGTGGAGGTTATGGTGCAAAGTTGTTCGCGCCAACTCCAGTTGATTGAGTCACTAACAGCAACACAGCAGTTTGACGTAAAAAGTGCTTCTTTAGCCATGAAGCCGCTGTCGCTGCCCGCTTTAGTCCAAAATATTCTTATTGAAAGATTACCAATTCTCAACCAGCATCGAGTCAAGGTTAAGCAGCTTTTTCCAGCAGATTTGCCTTTAGTCAATGCTGATGCTCAGCAGCTTTGGCGGGTTTTTGGCAATCTGATTGACAATGCTGTTAAATACAATCAATCTGGGTTTATTTTGACTGTAGAAGCTAAAAAGGAAGGTGAGATGGTTCGCTGTACGGTTGCAGACAATGGGGCCGGAATTTCTCCTCAGCAATGTGCAAGATTATTCGAGCCTTATACGAGGGGAGTTGGAGTTAGTTTAAGGCAAGGGTTGGGATTGGGACTTTACATTTGCAGGCAAATTGTTGAGGCTCACGGCGGAGAGATTGGCGTTGATAGCGAATTGGGAAAAGGAGCGAGGTTTTGGTTGACATTGCCAAAGTTTGAAGAGTGATAGCCTGTCATAAAATGTAATTTATGAAAACTAAAATTTATAAAATATTACCCTATTTGAAAATAATTAGAAGTAAAATTTATGAACGCGATTTATTCACCGCGCAACCTAAAGAATATCTCGAAGAAGTTCTGTTTTTACTAGGAACAGTTAATGTCGATCGCGATGTCATATCAAATCCGCTAGCATCGAAATTGTAAAATCGAGTCAACACTCAACCATCATTCAGTTTTTCGACTGACAGTCAACAGTCAACAGTCAACAGTTAACAGTCAACAATCATGAGGAGTGCAACCGGATTTGATATCACTTCTTAAATACGCGAAATTAACGTTTACTTCAGTCCGACTGCCGTCACTCCAGAATATGCAGAAACCTTGGGAGTTTTCGGAAAAATGGCAACCGCAACAGTAATCTTTGAACCGTTTAGTAACTCGGTTACAGGTGTAGGAAAATGTCACTTTCTCTATTCTAACGGTTAAACCAGCCCCAAGCGCAGTGCTTTAATGGCTGCCTGGGTGCGATCGCTCGCTTCAAATTTAGCTAGAATCATCTCTACATGACCTTTGGCGGTGTGGACGCTCATTCCTAGTTGAGCAGCGATTTGTTTATTGCTTCTACCCTCAACTAGCTGCTGCAAAACCTGCATTTCTCTTTCTGTCAGCTTGATGTCGTCATTCGCACAGTTATCGGGCAGCGTTTTGAGATTTTGCAGCACGCAGTCGGCAATCTTAGGGTCTAGGTAACTGCCACCTTCTTGCACAGTCGTAATCGCTGCTAGAAGTTGTTCTGCGTTAGTGCCTTTAACGCAGTAACCGTGAGCGCCGCTTGACAAAGCCGCCATTACCTGAGTTGGATTGCTGTGGTGGGTGAGCATCAGGATGCGAGTATGCGGCAGTGCGGCTCTGATTTGCTGCGCGGCTGCAATACCGTCGATTCCGGGCAAGTCAATGTCCATCAGCACAATGTCTGGTTGGTGTTGCAGTGCGACACTGACGGCTTCGTTGCCGTTAACAGCTTGTGCGACAACTGTTAAATGGGGTTGCTGATTGAGGATATGCTTTAGACCGAGCTGCATCATCGGGTCATCTTCAACTATGAGGATGGTTTTTAGTTGGCTTGTTTTTGGTTGGGTGGGGGTAATTGCAGTCACGGCTAACATTCCTACTACATTTTATCCATTCTATATTGTTTTTCTTGACATTAAAGAGTGTCATCCTCCTATCGAGAGAAGAAAAGTATTAATTTTTGGGCAATTTCGTCTGGAATAGAGTGGATGTCTCTCGATAGGAGGATGGCAATAAAGTCCGTTTTCCTGAGTTTTAGGTGATAATAAAAATTTTCGTGATGCGGGGCAGAAAGCCCGCGCGAGAGGCTCACACTACCGTTTTCACCACAAATTCAGGAGACCCATACAGTCTGAACAAATTAGATCGACACTTCGTTGATTTCATCCAAATTAATTTCATCCAAATTGATAGCTGTTACTACTTCTTTCGGTTGAGATGTTAGATAACCGTTGAGTTTGACAACTGTTTGTTCTGTCTCTCGTTCAATGGTAGTCAAAAGCCAATTTTGAGTTTTTCGGTGTTGTTTGCTATCCCAAGCAAACTGAACTTTTTTTGCTGGTTGAGTCGGGTGCAGTGCCAAAACAATCAGTTGCAGCTTGTGAGGCTCAAGCTCGAAAAATTCGGTAGCTACCCATAACTTAACTCGGTCTTGCCAAGTCAGTACAGGATGGCGAATCGCCCACTCAAATAGTCTGGGTGTTCCTTTGACTAAACCCACATTTGTACGGACTTGTATCACTTTGAATGGAGGATAAGGGGAAGAGTTTTCTTCTGTCACTCCCCTTTTTGTTCGGTCTAGTTTTGTTTGAAGTGGAATGTCAACAAACAGTTTTCGCTGCGGTAAAAACAGTGATGGCGATAGTTCTTTAAGCTGGAAAACCCACTGCTGGAACTGGGGGTGACTGTTGAGAATTGGCTCGACAGGTAATCCCATTAAATTTTGCTTGACAAGCAGTTGCAAGCGTTCTTGCAGATAGGAAGGAACAAGAGGTGGCTCTTGTAGTGGGCTAGTATGAATAGTTTGATTGAGGTCGGATAGAGTAAGGAGGTACATTGCGAGCGAGCATAAAAGGCGCTCGCAATAGCGGCGATCGCCACAGAAAAAGTCCGGGAGTGCGGAATGGGATTAAAAATTTATACCCCACATCCTTCACCCTCAACTGTTACAGAGCCTGAAGCAATGTTGAGAATATTCATACTTCGCGTTCAATTCGATAGTCTTTTAGCAAAAATACTCCTGTCAGGCGATCGCCTGACACGGCCTCCCCTTTTCTTGTAGAAACATGGAGAAAACTTTACCCATTTTCTACTCGAAAGCCAGAGAAACTTTAGGTTTTTATTTGCTTATAAAAAAGAATTTTGCCACCAACTCAAGTGTTATTCAAGCAAGGTATTTTAACTAAATAAGTAGTACCCGCTTATAAGCAGGTGGAAATAAACGCACAGTTTTAATCCAATCTTGTGTGTGATTAGAGACGATTAGCTGTTTCCCAAGCACTCACCATTTGTAAAGGGAAGCCCGGGGAGGTAACAATTGCTGACTTGCGCTATCAAAGGACTCAGTTTGTGCTGTCTTTTGAACGAAGTTCTGAGGACATTCAAGCAATTCGCAATCAAGCATCATTTGCTTTACCAACATCAGGAACAGACCGGTCTAGATTTGCTGTGACCCCGCAGGAATTGTTTGAGTACCGTCCGCCCGCTTACGATCCAATTTGACGGCCGGTGGCGAGGTTTCTTCCAAAAACTGTGCCACAGATTTTATGACATCTGTTGCGGTTTTGGGTACGAGAACCAAATCTCCAGATGCCAGCATATCTAGTAGGGCACCGGGCTTTCCCTTACCTCCGTACAAGTGACCCATAGAAGCTGCAAGCTTTTCAAGTTTTTCTGGTGTCTGTCGCGCAACTCGCGCTCGAAAAACAATGCCTGAAGGCGATCTCTGTTTCCGTCCCATGCTCGACCTTATATTTGTGCTACAGTTTTAACAAGCGGTATGCCAATACTAAAAATTGTACAAGACACGAGGTTTGAGTGGAAACTTTAGCCCGCTTGTGCTCTATCAGTTTAGGGTGCAATGACTCAAGATTTGCAGAGTATGCTATCGCTTTTGCCCCATAAATTTGACTGGTTATGCCCAAAAAGCGCAGTTGTTCCGTGAAAATTGCAACGCTGCACAGCGTGTTGCAGGATTGCTATCAACTTAAGCTGGAAGACCTGAAGTACCTGAAGGATGCAATTGACGTGCTAATTGACGCTGAAGAGAAAAGGTTGTCGGAGTTCGCAGCCGACTCAGACTGGGAAGAAAAACGGGAAGAAAAAATGGCTGCTACTGGTGCGCGCGGTAGTACGGGATACATCGAATCCAAGACAATCAAAGGATGCGGCCCCTATGCCTACTTGAGATTTCGTAAGGGCGGCAAGCATCATTCGTTCTATCTGGGCAAGCTCAAGCCTTAAGTTTTTAGGGTGCATAGCGATTGATAGATTAGTGGTTCTGGCGTTCATGCACCCTAAATTACTGGCGTTTAGGGTGCATAGCGATTGATAGATTAGTGGTTCTGGCGTTCATGCACCCTAAATTACCGGCGTTTAGGGTGCATAGCGATTGATAGATTAATGGTTTTGGCATCCATGCACCCTAAATTACCGATGTTTAGGGTGCATAGACATTGATAGATTAGTGGTTCTGGCGTTCATGCACTCTAAAGCAAGCGAGTCATTTAGGGTGCATAGGCATTGATAGATTAATGGTTTTGGCGTTGATGCACCCTAAATTAGCAGGCGTTTAGGGCGCATCTGCCTTGACAGATAGAGGTTCTGGTGTCTATGCACCCTAAGGTTGTGTAGTCGCGCTCACAACTGAGTGTCTGACAGCGTTATATTCGGCTTGTTGCTTTCCGAATTCCGAACTCATGCGTGATAGCTTACCAACGATATCGGTAGCTTGGTTCGTAACAATGAGAATAACGTAGAGGTGATTTGAACTCAACTCTTCACCTACACCACAACAATTGTTCGATAGGTAGGTATTGAGCTAGAACTGGTCCAAATTAAACAGCGTAAATTGGTGAGGCGATATCGTCGTCTTTCTGGGTCGGCGTTTGCCCTTAACAACTTCTTGCACTACTGAATTTGAGTGAATTGATGTCTGATCATTCAAGTCAATAACTTCTGAGCTTTCTCCTGAACTTATTTCATGTTCGACAGGACAATCAGTATCATTTTTAGCCTGAGACTCGACTGGCTCAAACCACTCATTGTACCAAGAAGTGGCGTTCATTGATTGAGGTCGATCGCTACTTAAAGTATTGCCGAGGAGCAAATCAGTTTGACCCAACCACCAAATCGGAACAGCCAGCCAAGGTGAAAACATATAAAACTGAAACAAAGCGCATTTTAACAGAGTAGGGTCTATATCTTGACCGATACCGCTCAGACAGTAATTCGACTGTGTTAACATTAAAGCACCCGTACCGCAAGCGGGTTCATTGAAGCTGGAAATTCGCTCTGTCTTATCACCACTGACTAACTTAGATATCAACTGACACAAAGCTAAGGGTGTCGGATAAAACCCTGAACTTTTTTGAGCAGTCTTTCCGCAGATTTGGGGTAGCAGTCTGCCCATATAATCTTCAGGATATAGCATGAGAATTGACAGGTCAAACATCTGATAGAGACGCATTGATGCACCTTCACAGCCGGCGGGTTCTTTGGGTAAAATCTTGTAAGCTGGATGTCCGAATGCGAACAAAACCCAGTCCAAGAAAAACTCCAAATAGTCCCAAGCTGACCAAGTTTTCCATTCTCCATGTTGAGGAATGCAATTGAGAGTGTTATCTAGCATGGCTTCTGCGGCAGGAGAATGCTGCCATTCAATTTGGGGTATCGGTTCTGCTGGCAAAGTTTCCTCAATTACAAATTTGGGTAAAATTTCTGGTTTTCTGTTCTCCAGAATGGCTAGCATTGGCTCCATCTTCCACCGCATCCAGGCATGAGCGGGGACAGCTTGACACAAAGCCCAATAATCCCACCTTCCCCATAAACATCGGTCTATTTGTGCGAGAATTGTTAAAAGCCAGCCATGCTTTAAATCTCGTTTGAGGTGAGGAATTAAAGCTTGCTTTTTCTTTGGTTTATAGGGTTGATTTCTGAAATGTAACAGCGTTGACTCTCTAGTTTTGGAGTCAATAACTGGTAATAAAAGCTGGTTTTTCATCAAAATAATGGGTAGAAACCCCGTCTTAAAAGACGGCTTTACTTGAGTTAAAATTGGTATGAATATCCATCTTTCCTCTGAAGAGTCTGACAGTATTTATGGCTAATACCTTGTACCAATTCTTTTGCCGAAATATTGAAAGAGCCACTGCTGCGAACAGCCACTCGACCAATATATTGACCAACTTTCTTTCCCCTGGTTACTACTGCTTTAACAAGGTCGCCAGTTTGAAAACCTTTGACAAATTTGTCACGAGGTACATAACGAGATGGAAAACCAAATTTATCAGTGCGGCACATTTGTCGAGTGCCGTGACCGTTGGCCTTGATTAACAATGGTTGAGTGGTTAACACAATTAATTTATCAACCTTGCCAACACAAGCAGCGTCAAAATAATGAGTTTTGGGCAACTCTAATCGAGTGCGATTGTATTTTGTCTGCCCGCCGGAACCCGTCGTAACAGGTAATCCCGTTAGCTTGAGTTGATTAAACAATGCCCAGCGGGTTGAGTTGACGGCGGTAGCATCTTTGAGTGGTTGTTTGACTTGTGCCATAATTTGCTTGAGCAAATCTGGCTTCTTTAAAAGGAAGTCGTTAATATCTTGAGTACCTTTCTTGAGATTACATTTTTCGCAAGCTAGACACAGATTAGAGATTCGATTGCTACCTCCTTTTGCCTTGGGATGAATGTGTTCTACCTGCAAAGGAATATTTTCTACCTTGCAGTAAGTACATTTTCTCTCCCATTTGTTGAGCAGATATTCTCTGATTTCGTACCCAAGTAATTCGCCTTGCTGATATTCGACCCCAGAAATTTCAGGTTTCTCTAGTTGTTGAAGGTCGAATCGAACTAACTCCATCGCAATACTATTTACGGGTGCAAATTTGATGAATTTGTTGACCCAGGTCAACGTAGTATCTACTCGATGTTTTAAGCTAGGAGCTAGCCAACCTTTCGGACGAATGCGATTTAGGAAACGCGCTTGACGGTAGCGGGTATGTCTAGCTCGACGACTTCTACGGATAGCACGACGAGAATCCAAGCTAGCTTTAATTGCTTGTCCTCTGTGATTTAGCTCACCTACGAAGATGATATTTTCACCTTTTAGTAGCGCAATTCCCGTAGTTTTACTACCGGGATCGAGTTTGATCTCGTAGCTTGCGGGGCGGAACGCCATCGACTGTTCAGTTGTATTGACAGCACGTTTAAGGTCGGGTAAGAGGGCATACGTCGCCGTACCCCCCTCCCCAACGAACCGGACGTGACACTTTCGCATCATCCGGCTCTGGCATTCTTGGACTCCGAGGTTATTTAGTACCATGAACTTTCCTATGACAAATTTGGTGAAGGTGTATAAGATTGTCGATTTCATCTGTGCCTTCATTTGTCACTTCAGTTATGTGGTGAGTGTGGATTTGTTCTCCGTTTAGCAGGTAGTCTCCGCATTCAGTGCATCTCCAGTGCTGGAATTGAGCCACTTTGTAGAGCTTCGAGCCTTTAGCCCATACGCTACTACCCAGTTTTGATTGGCGTTTCTTCCAGTAATCTACTTTGGTTGAGTCATCTGGACTAGCTGCGCCTTCAACCTTTGTATGTCTCAGGATTGGGATGTCACTTACATCTAAGAGATAAAGTCTCTTTCTTTTTCCTGTTCTATCCTTAGTGTCGGCAAAGAATGTCCAGTGGTCATTTCCCAGTACGGTAAAGTATTTGTTCTTTACCCATTTGAGATGTTTCTGGTGGTGTCGTCTTTTACACCATTGCCATAGCATTTGTACCATTCTATGGTTGAATGTAGCGAAGATTTCCTTGCTGGAGCAGTGCCTGTAATAGTTCGCCCATCCTCTTAGTATAGGGTTTAGATGTTTGATGACTTCTTCCGGTTTTACCGTTTTGTGTCTTTTGAGCCATCCTCTAATTTCTCTGAGTTTGGCAATCATCTTATCCTTTTGAGGTTTGCAGAGCGTGGTTCCATCTGAGTAGCTTCGGATTGTAAAACCGAGGAAGTTGAACCCATCTCGCTTATTGACGATGTTGGTTTTTTCTTCGTTCAGTTCTAGTCCTCGCTTTTTCAGCCATTCCTTGATTTCAGGCAAAATAGCTTCCAAGTCTTCCTTTGTTTCGGCTGTGACAAGGAAATCATCGGCATATCTGATGTACCCAAATCTAGGATAATACCTGTTTGTGTAGTAGGTTTTGCCTTTGTATTCCCCACTCTTGCTCTGTTTGACTTTCTGGTGGTTGGATAATACTTCTCCTTCCAGTCCGTCTAGGGCGATGTTAGCCAGAAGTGGGCTAATGATACCGCCTTGGGGAGTGCCTGTTTCTGTTGGGTTAAACTTGTTGGCCTCCACGTAACCTGCTTTTAGCCACTGTTTAATTAGCTCTTTGCTAGGAATTTCTCCGAGAGCATTGAGTATGTATTCGTGGCTGATGTGGTCAAATGCTCCTTTAATATCTGCGTCTAGAACCCATTCATCGCCTCCTTTTCGTAATCGGGTATGAACTTGTTCTATTGCATCGTGACAGCTTCGCCCTGGTCGAAAGCCATAGCTGTTGGCTTCAAATCTAGCTTCCCAACTTGGCTCCAGTGCGTTTTTGACCACTCCTTGCATTACTCTATCCTTGAGAGTTGGTATCCCCAAAGGACGCTTTTTACCATTGGCTTTTGGAATGTATATCCTTTTAGCAGGCTTTGCTTTCCAAGGGTTCAGCTTCAGGATTTCGTGTATTAGTTGGATTCTCATCTGAGGGTTGAGAGCAAGTTGGTTATCCACTCCTGCTGTTTTCTTCCCTTGGTTAGTTTGAGTGACCCGTCTAACTGCAAGTAGCAGGTTGGACTTACTTTTTAACATGAGTGAAGTAAGGCTCCTGACCTTATTCCACTCATTCCTCTGAGTCGCACGATAAATTCTCTGTCTGAGATTTCTCACCACCTTTGTAGCAGCTTTCCAATTAAGGTCTGCCCATTTCTCAGGTAATGCGTCTGTTCCGATTTCGTTACCGAATCTATCTTTCACAGAAGTTTGATTTCCTTACGTTGGTTTATCGTTAAACACCTGCCAGAATTTGGCTTCCTTTCAGTTGGAGCAAATCTTGAACTCCTATCTGTGGCATTACCCACAGCATTCGCTTTTTCTGGCATCCTTTACCCTCTAGGTATTCTGCTTTCCTTACGGTTGGCTTACTCAGACTTCGACCTGTACTGAGAACCTATAGGGCTTTCCGCAGTTCTATGTGTTTGAGATTCGTCACGGGTCGGGTTCCATCTCTACTCCGGTGGGATTATATTTCGTCGAACTAGAGAATCATCAACTCTAGTTCTACCCCCTTACCTTTTGGTGAGAGTGTTTCAGCCTGATTTCACTCTTTATTCATCACGAAGTGTACAAACGATGGTTACTGGTGATTAACCCTTTCGTGCTTCCCCTTGCTCCTTTCCAACTTAGGCTGTTAGATTAGGCTACTTTCGTGGTCTGCATTCCATTAGGTTCATTATTTACTACTAACGTGACCGGGGTAGCGTGACCCTTTTACGTGGGGACAACGGGACGAAATCCGTTGGGAGAGAAGGCTCTCCACTCAGAACACGTAGCTTAACTACGTCGCGCAATGATGGTAAATGGGTATCTACGGAAGACCGCAGCTTCGCCATTCGAGAGTAATCTTCTAGCCACGGCAGGATGAACGGGATGTAGTGGTTGTTTATTTGGATCCAGTACAAAGGTATAGTTTTGCATGAAATTCTCCCTTGCGGGGTAATGTTTGCTTCGCCAATATTTCAAGAGCTTGTTAAGCTAACAACACTGTTTCAGTGACCGTAAAACTGTTTAATTGTTAGCGACAGAGCAGAAGACTAGCACGCATCTAAGGGTGTCGTGACTCTCGAAATGTAGTCAGTTAAGACTGTGGCTGGTCAGAATGGCTTACTGGATTTCTCCGGCAAGCCTCATGCCTTTAGGCTGAGGTTCCTGACGAGTACAAGTCTGAAAAATGCACCCCTAAAAACCGCAGTAGCGGTTCGCACATTTTAAGAAGGGGAAGGGGAAGGGGAAGGGGACGATAAAGGACAGATTAAATTTTGCTTTTATTTATTAAACCAAATGTATAAGAGTGAGAGAGAAGCAAAAAAAATATATTAGTTTTTGGAAAAGTATTTGCAACTAAATGTAAATGTTTAGAGGTAATAAAAGGGAAAACAGGTTATTGTTTTCCCTTCTACCCCCTTTTACCTCCCCAAATAATCAGCTTTTTCTATCCTTCCCCTTCTCCTTCCCCTTCCCCTTTCTTAAAACGCTTCGCACAGCAGCAGCCCCACCTGCTTGAGTAAAGCTTTGTTACCATCAGGGCATCCCGACTGAATCAAACATTTAGGACAGCCAGAACTGCAAGAACAACTGCGGGCTAACTCAGCAGCCGCATGAGCTAATTGAGGGAGAGAACGAAAAATAGCTTCCGAGGTTCCCGAACCTCCTTCTGCTAAATCGTAAAAGAGTCCTGCATAGTCATTTGCACCTCTCTTCTCTACCAGAAAATTCACATCATTAGGTGAAGCCAAAATAGTCAGAGGTAAAGCTGCTAAAATTTGATGGCCGAAACTGTGAATAGCCAACAAATTCGCGGGGTACTCCCACAACTGCTGATATCCGGGCGGAATCTGCTGTTGAGATTGAAGCAATTCCTGGCGAGTAGCTGTTACTACCTGTTGCAGGTAACATTCAACCGGGGAATTAAAACTAATTTGCAGTACAGGAGTCGCAAATTTAATTTCGTAAGGTTGCTCAAAGTTTACCTCATTAAGAACCGATGTTAGCTCAGCAGAGCGAGTTCTCTTGCCACAAACAGGACAGGCAGTACATTTTGGTAAATGCTCTCTGTAATTGACACACTTTCTATTGAGACAAGTTAACTCGTAATTGCGAGTTAATAATTGATAACCAGTGACGAGTTGGCTAATTTCTCCCCAAACCAGTTCCAGAATAGCTTGAGCTGGAATTGCCTTACTATCCGTTGAATTGGTTTGAACATTTCCTTCAACTTCTGGAATGACCAACGGGATTTGTTGAGGCAAACTCAAATTCTGCTTGAGGCTGGTATCAGTGTGGCTAATCGCTACAGTAAACAGTCGAGTTTCAGGGGTGTTTTGCAAAATAGCTTTGCCATTCAAGAGCGAGCGCGAAGTATAAGTCACCAAACAGCCGTCTGAGTTTTGCGTGCGGTAAATAGCACCAGGAAATACCTCTCGATAAGCAATCTCCGCACTGAGGAGTTCAATCTCTTCTTGAGTCTCCGCATCCACCAGTTGTATCGTGCTAGAACCCGTTCCCCCTCGAAAGTTTACATCTTTATGGGGAAAGCCCTTAGCCCATAATTTATCCCGGCTTCTGTGAAGAACACCTTGCTCAATTAAAGCCGTTGCAATTTGAGGAGCGCTCTTGCCAAAGTAGTGCTTGAGCTTACTGGCAGGAATGCCTGTTTCGACAGCCGCGCACATCAAATGTTTGGCAATATCTATGGGATAATTGGCATTAAAGCTCACCAATTCAGATTCGGCCGACAGCAACAATTCAGGGCGCTCGGCAAAATAGTTATCCAAAGGTGATTGTGCAATAGGAATAAAGACAATTAAACCGGAGTTTGCGCGACCAGCCCTGCCAGCCCTCTGCCTGAAAGCTTGCAAGCTTCCCGGCCATCCCCTAATAATAGCAAAGTCAAGTTGAGGCAAATCAATTCCTGCTTCGAGAGCGCTAGTGCTGAGGATACACTTAACTGTTCCTGACTGCAAAGAGTTAATAATTTCCATGCGGCGCTCGCTTGTTAAACTGCCGTAGAAAATTGCTACTTGCGACTCAATTCCCGAGTTAGTTTGAGTTACAGCTTCTTGCTTAAAAGTGGCCCACAAGTTCTTAATTGCTTGTCTGCCGTTACTGAAGCAAATTCCGCTTTGCCCTTGCTGCAACAAAAACATAATGATGCGAGCAACATCTGAATTAGCATCATGAGTCGGTTTAGTAACAATTAATTGCCGTTCTGGGACAGCAGCTCCGCTAGAGTTAATCCAAACTAACCGCTCGGGTTTATTGATATTTCGCTTTCGACTTCTACCAGATAGTAACTTCGCTAATTTAACGGGATTGCCAACGGTAGCACTCAATATCAGGAATTGCAGTTTTTGAGAAGAACCTCCGCGCTCGTCTACTGCCAATTTTAAGCGGCGAATTAAGCTAGCCATGTTAGCTCCGTAAACTCCGTTAAAAGTGTGAGCTTCATCTAGGACAATATAGCGGAGGCGACTTAAAAAATGCTGCCAAGGCTGACTCCAGTGAACGCCTTTCAGCGCATAGTGAATTAACTCTGGTGTGGCGCTGATTATGCTGGGATTTGCAGCTAATAATTGTTCTCGGGTTTTGGGAGGAGTATCTCCAGTTAGAAGGGCAAGGCGCGGGCGCGCAGGCTCAGGAATCAGTTGGAGCAAATCGGCAAGTTTTTGACTTTGGTCGGCTGTTAAAGCTTTCAAGCCATAAATAGAGAGTGCAGTAAATTGATGTTGGAGAATGCCCTCTAAAATAGGCAAGTACGCACTTAAAGATTTGCCAGAAGCTGTTGCTGTGCTGAGGATGACATCTTTGCCCTGGCGCACGGCTTTGAGTGTTTTAATTTGGTGGGAATAAAGCTGTTGAATGCCTTGGCTGTGCAAAGCAGAAATTATTGAAGGCGGCAAGTCTTGAGGAATTTTGTAGAGCTTAGGAGTTGTAGCAGTCGCGATTGTCTGATAAATAACCTCTTCGCCTAAAAACTCACACAAATCGGCTGTTGCAGTTGGCTGCAAGTGGCTTGCTTCTGGGAAGTTAATTTGGTGAAAATCATGTCTGGCTATTAGTTGGGAAAGAAGGTTGATATAATTGGGAGGCATTGGTCACTCTAAGAATGAATCTTTTCTCTCTTACTACCGATAGGTAGGAAAAAGAACGAGAGAGGAAATTAATAAAAAAACCAACTGGGAGTCGGACTGCTTTTGGTAGGAGTTACAACCTTTTAGACTTAAGACGATCTTGACAGACTTTACAATTATGCTAGAATAAATTTAATTGATTAAACTAAATGCAATTTATTCCTATTTTATACTGGTCTTAATTACAAAAAAATCAATAAAGGAGCATTGATTGAGTATGATAGAAAGGGAGAACATCATGCAATTAAGTCAGGCTATTGTCAATGAATTTCAGCCAGAAAAAATTATTTTATTTGGCTCCTATGCTTATGGAAACCCTCAAAATGACTCGGATGTAGATCTGCTAGTGATTTTGCCATACAAAGGGAGCAATTTTCGCAAAACTTGGGAAATTTTAAATAAAGTTCAACCAAAGTTTGCCATAGATTTGTTAGTGCGAACTCCTGTAGAGATTGAGCAACGCCTAGCCTGGAATGATTTTTTCTTGCGAGAAATTATAGAAAAAGGAAAGCTGATTTATGAATCCGCTAACAGTTGAATGGGTTGATAAAGCTGAAGGGGATTTTACTACGGCTTTGCGGGAATTAGTTTTAGTAAAACTCATAATTTGACATTTTTATTGGATTTACTTTTACCTGTTGAACCTAATTATGATATTTTTCGCCAGAAACTTTTAGCGTTAACTGCTTTTGCGGTTGCTTATCGTTATCCAGGGGCTTCTGCTGATAAGGATACAGCACGTCAAGCATTAAAGTTTTGCAAAGAAGTCCCGCAAGAAGTGAGGTTAAGTTTGGGATTGAGTCCCTAAAAATATAGCAGAAGGAAAAGAAGAATGTTAGAGTGGCGATCGCTACCCCAAAACAAAAAAAACAGGACTAATACAGCAGATTCCACGTTTATGAAGTACATCCCGGATTGATAAATCCACATAGGGACACGGCAATGCCGTGTCCCTACTGCACTCCAGAAATCTGGGATACGCTGTAAAAGGCTGCCAATTTAATTCGGCAGCCTTTTCTGTTATTTAGTGAGTTGAGTGATTCTGAGCAAAGCAGGCAACATTGAATCAGACTTTTCTCCGGTTTTGAGGGCAATTTCTAAATCAAACAAAATGGAGAGCGATCGACTTAAGAAGTTCGCAGATACTTCCTTAACCTCCTGCTTAAGAAAATACAGCCGTTTGGGGTTACTAATTCCGCACATACTAGCAATTTCACTATCAGAAAGTTTGCCGCCGGAATCCAGAGTAGCTTTTACCCACAGCCAAGTTTTAAACTGAGTTTGAAGAGTAGCAATAATTGCTAAAGAAAACTCTGCCCGAGATAGCAATTCATCAAGCACCTTAATTGCCGCCACTGCTTGACCTTTTAAAAGAGCTTCTGCCAGTTGAAAACAGTTGGCTGTGGTAGCTGGAACGAGGATTTTAGCAGCTTCTTTGGTAATGCGATCGCCCGCAGCATAAATGGCTAATTTCTCCAGTTCACTAACTCTTCTAGCAGAATCGTTACCAATCGCTACCGCTAGATAACTGACAGCATCTCTGGCAATTGAGAGATTCATCTGTTTAGCAGTAGCAGCGATCGCACTTTCAATTAAATCAGTACGCCAAGGGGGAATGAGAGTAAATTCCTTAAGTTTACCAAACAGCAATAAATGCTTGACTACCTTGAGCCGTTTGTCGATAACAGCAGCAGTGAAAACTAAGTGCGTTGTCGCGGGTAATTGGGGCAAAATTTGCAGCAATTCTAGCCCCATTTCTCCAAATTGCTTGAAATCGCAATTTTCAACGACAATAAGTTTGTTTCCACCGCCGAAAGGAACTGAAGCAGCAGCAGAGAGGGCTGCATCCAGGGAAGAAGCATCGAAGCGGTGGATGTTGAAATCTCGCCAGAGAGGATGAGTTTGAGTCTTAAACTTTTCAACTTCTCGTTCAATTGCGTAGGTGTCATTCCCAATTAGGATGCTAATCATGCTGCTAACTCCTCCTGTTGTTTGACAGTGACAGTAACAGAGCGGCCTAAAGCTTTAGTAACAATCCGCTGCACGGATTCAAGGTGACTCTGAAACTTGTTCGCGTATTTTCTTTCTACTACTAACACACATGAATCAGCCGAAAGTTCGGCAATTTGAGCGCGGTTTAAGAGGCTACGATTGCCTGGTTTCGCGGCTGCTACTACTTGCGCCCAAGTTGTCTCAAAGTCAGGAGAATCTGCCTCTATTTTTTGAGGGGTTTTATCAAATTTGTCAGGCTGATTAGATTGGGAAGTTGCCGGCAACCGCGTTTCGGGGGCAGCGGGTTTGCTTGACAGCATCAAGTTCAGCAGACAGACTTCTAACCAGGTAGCAGCATTGGTGCTAGTTCTCAATTGAAATTCTGATTTTTGCAATTGTGTACAAGCCGCATCAATTGTTTCAAAATCGAGATGAAGAGCGATCGATCGCAGTTGTGAATAGCCTACTGGCCCTGCAATTAAATTCTGGCAGTGGCGCGTTGATTTGACAATGAGCAAATCTCTCATTGCTGCTAGCAAGCTGCTGAGAATCAGTTTGGGGGTTTTGCCGCTGTCAATGAGCGTTCTCGAAGATTGCAGTACGCTTAAGGTATCGCCAGAATGAATGGCTTTGAGAAGGGCGATCGACTCTTGCTCGCTGATACTGCCAGATACTTCTGCAACTTGAGTTAGGGTAATCTCTGAGTTTAGCAGTGAAAGCTGAGAAAGTAATTGCAGGGCATCTCTTAACCCTCCGTCGCAGGTGCGAGCGATCGCCCGCATGGCCTCACTTGCGATCTCAATAGATTCAGCGGAGCTAATTTTGTGCAATTGTCCGACAATAGCATCAACTGACAAGGCTCGGAAGTTAAAAGTTTGGCAGCGGGAGATAATTGTCGGCAGGACTTTATGTGCTTCAGTCGTACAGAGAATAAACACCACATGAGCCGGAGGTTCTTCAAGGCATTTGAGGAGAGCATTTTGAGCGCTGGTACTGAGTTGGTGGCACTCGTCTAAAATCCAGATGCGGTAAGGGCTCATCGCTGGCGCAAAGTTGCTGTGTTGTATTAATTCTCTGGCATCATCCACGCCATTGTGAGAGGCAGCATCGATTTCAGTTACGTCTAAGCTTGAACAGGAGTCAATGGTTTTGCAGCTTGAACATTCTCCGCAAGGAGTGGCGGTTGGCTTTTTGCTATTCAAACAATTGAGGGATTTAGCAAGGATGCGAGCGGTTGAGGTTTTGCCTGTTCCTCTGGGGCCAGTAAACAGGTAAGCTTGAGCAATTTTGGAGGAGGTGATGGCATTGGTCAAGGTTGTTTTGATTGTGTCTTGACCCACTAATTCTTGCAGGTTTTTGGGGCGGTATTTGAGGTGCAGTGGTTGGTACATTTTGAGTCGTTAGAATACTTCTGGTAACTATTCCCCGATAGGGGAGGCATTATCCAGCAGCAGTTCGATCGATCGTCCGGTTGTTCGACTCTTGCCTAACTTTATGGGGTAATTACCCAAAATATGTACGGTTACGTCCCCTCCACAGCGCTATGAGCTAGATACCATTAGAAAAGTGTCAAAATAATTCGTAATTGTTAATGCGAACTTCGTAATTACAATTAGTAGGTTCTTCCAATACTGAATAAGTCGTAATTGTTAATTAGCGATTCGCAACAATTACAATTTGTAGAGATTCCTTCCACTGAACAAGTCGTAATTGTTAATTTGCAATTTCCAACAATTACAATTAGTAAAATTTCATTCACTGAACAAGTCATAATTGTTAATTTGCAATTCTTAATTGCGAGCTTTGATTACAAATAGCGAAAGGCGTACTTACCATTGGTTTATTATACCTCAAAAACTGCAAATATCGGAGGAAGAATTAGCAATAAATTTATCAAAAACAACATTTAGTTTTATGAGGAACATAAAGTTATGAGGTAACAAACTGAGTTTTTGTTGTAATTACTTGATAGCCAATTCGTTCGCTATAACGTACACATAGGGCAAAAAATGCTCAATTTAAATTAAAATTAAATAGTTATTTAAACTTTTTAACAATGTTGAAAAAAAAGTTTTTTGCAGTAATTCTTGCGCTTTTATCTTTTATGGTTGCACTCATCCTATCGGCTCAAAGTTCTGAGGCTGTCAATCAACTCTATGTATTTGGGGACAGCCTTTCGGATATGGGAACGGTGTTTCGATCGACCGGGGGTCAATATCCGCCTCGTTCGACTTACTTTCAAGGGCGTTACTCGAATGGTAAAGTTTGGGTAGAGTATCTTGCCGAGCGCCTGAAATTGCCGCCCGAACGAGTCACTAATTTTGCTTATGGAGGTGCAACAACCGGAAGCGATCGCAATAGCCTTGTCCCGGGTTTGTTAACTCAAGTTCAGTCATGGACTAACTCCCAAAAACAGGCAAATCCTCATGCGGTGTATGTACTGTGGGCGGGTGCGAATGACTATTTGCAGGGGGCAAATAATGCGAATATTCCCGTAGAAAATGTGGCGAGGGCGATCGCGTCTCTTGCTGGTGTGGGTGCCAAAAATATCCTGTTGGCAAATTTACCAGATTTGGGGCAGTTACCGGCGACGCGAACAGGCGCTAATTCTGCAAGGCTCACTGCATTAACACAAGCACACAATCAGGGTTTGAGGCGAACGGTTAAGATATTAAATCAACAGCATTCTGGCTTAAAGATTGCGACTCTGGATGCTAATGCGCTTTATCGGGAAGCGATCGCAAACCCGGCTAAATATGGCTTGACTAATGTGACGAGTGCGTGTTCATCGGGTGGAGGTGTTTGTGGTAGTCCCGATCAATTTTTGTTTTGGGACGGCATTCATCCTACGACTGCCGCACACCGGATTTTGGGGGAAGCAGCATTTGCTCTTGTGCAGGAGAGCGGGATGATTAGATCTGAATTGGGGACGCTTCGGTAAACCATTTTTAGGCTTTCCGGGCGATCGCCACAGGAACGGCATGAGGTCGGTCAAACTGATGATACAGCACTTCATAATCTGTAGGATTTATATATAATTTACGCAACACCACAGACGGGGCTGTTTATCGGGGGTTTGCCTCCTATTACACCATATACGAACACTCTGCGTAGTTTTGGCTATACGATTGCGGTAGGGGAGAGCATCAAATTTAGATGCCCCTCCCCACCTTTCAACTATTCTTGCGGAGCGACAATATATTCGCACTCTAAAGCCTCTGTACCCGATGCAGGCGTTCCAAACGGTGCAATCAGTAGGGGAGCGGTAGGAGTTGCCATTAACACCCGCAAATCAGAGCTGGAAATCGCTTTGGCTGTATCAATCAAATAGCGGATGTCGCACTTGAGACAAAACTCACAACCCCATAGCTTGGCATCAACTGTCTCAGTTCCTGAACTGAGAGTATTGTTGAGTGATGCTCGCAATTGTTGGGCATCTAAATCGAATTCTAAAATAGCTGTTAGGTGAGACTTGTCGCTGTGAGAAGCTAACCTCTCTAAGGCTTTTAAAAAGCTCAGCCTCTCAACCACCACTTGATGGCTAAATTGATGCCGATAGGGAGCGATAATTTGGTCACAAATTGGATATTGCCCTTCTAGCAACTTCGTTGTCAACCGCCAATTATTCCACTCGAATGCGACAAAATTACTAGGTTGCTCTGGCAAACCTTCATAGTAAATCGTAACTTTGTCAGCAGAATTCAAAGAACGCTCCAATAACCGGAGTACCTTAGCAGGGACAGTAAAATCAACTATTTGACTGCTCAAAAGATGGGAATTGCTGCTTTCGTTCAATCCTAAAACCATTGCTACCCGATGCCCATCTGTTGTCCAAACTCTCAGTTGATCGAGTCCTCTGTCTGCGTCGTGACTGAGTTGAAAATTCCCTCCTGTTAAAATGCGTTTGTTTTCCTCAGAACTTACAGCAAATAAGCTAGCTTTTAGGACAGAAATTAATACGCTAGCAGGAAGCGTTACAAGTTTCTGTTGAACGCTGGGGATAGCCGGAAATTCGTCCGCAGCTAGCCCGCGAATGGCGTGCTTGCTTCTTGACGCACTCAGAGTGGCACTGACTGATGGAACGTCGCTTCCTTTAATAATTTCAGAAGAACTCTTTAAAGTGAGGTTGCCGTTAGGAAATTTTCCCAAAATGTCAGCAAGTATGGGTGCGGGGAGGGTAAGCTTTCCAGATTGATTGACATTCGCACCAAAGCTCACTTGCATTCCAAATTCTAAGTTGTAAGCAGTCAGGTGCAAATGTTGAGTTTCTGCATCAGCTTCAATCAAAATATTGGACAAAATGGGATGGCTGCTATTGCTGGGAATGATGCCTTTCAGAGCTTGCACGTAATCGTTGAATTCTCTTGAATCGCAGGCAACTTCAATAGGTGATGGGAGAGGAGAAGGGGAAGGCAATATTGCCTCATTTGACAAGGTTTCTAGAGAAGGAACATCGACGGCTGGAAGTTCTGCAAAACTCGTGCAAGTTTGCAAGGCTTCTACTTCTTGTGGAGAGATTGTTGAGGGTTCGCAAACCGAGTCAGTTTCAGTTGTTGGTTTGACTGATTTCTTCACAGTTTTGGCAGAATTATGTGCTGTGGCAGTCGAGCGTTTTTTCTTAACTGTTCTCTCCAAATTTTCCTCTTGAGGCGGTGTTCCTGTTAGTCGAGATTTTGCCATAATTAGCCTGGTGTCAGGGGTGCGATTGGCCGCTGCGGTAGCAGCACTTGTTATGGTGCCTGAGAAAGGGAGTGAGAAAGGGGAAAGATAAGGGAAAGGATAATGGGAAGGATAATGGGAAAGAGAATATAGCAATCCTAAATGATTCACAAAAATTTATAAGTTACATCTTCTCTTTCTTCTTATTTTATAAATAGGACTTACGCACAAACTCTACTTGTAGAGCGCTGATGGCACACGTTACGTTACTACTACAAAAGTGTAAAAATAGAAGGAATGCAGCGTAAGTCCCGATGGAAACAATTTCTGAAAGTTGAGCATTACTGACTGTTTTTCACAAAAGTCTGTGCCTGTTACTTGAGGACTTTACCTATTACTTGAGGACTTTACCTATTAGTTGAGGACTTTACATTGTACTTGAGAATTTTAGTGTTTGAGTACGAGTCATTGGGGGCAACAAATAATATCCGATATCGGCAGCGGCTTGCACCGACATAATAAAGTCGATGGTACTCTTTAAGTTTCTGTTGACTGCTCAAATCTTGACCGATTAACAATCTGCTGAAAAGGTCGCTTCCGTCAATACCAACTTCATCAAAAGTGCTGCCTTGCGAATTGTGAATAGTCAGAGCAAAGCAATTGTCAATTTCAGCAAACAAGTCATCTTTGAACCAGTAATATTTCCTCCAAAGAAATCCATTGCGTTTAGCACTCTTGAGCTTTTCTTTAAGTTCAGCCTGGTAGCGCTTATTTTCCGACTCGTGCAGGACAAAGATTTGCCGAAATAAACCGTCATCAGTCACAATTTTTAGCAGCCAAACTCGATAGCCGCAGTGCTGGTTAATCTCAACTTCCTTGACGGTAAATTCCGTTGAAGTCGGCAAAATTACGGTTTTGCCGTCAGGTGCCATGACGGGTTTTTTGGTAATTAGCCTTTCTCCCGGTACAAATTGGGGTGCAGCTTGACCGTAGACTTGTTCTCGGATAAGCTGATTGTAGTATCTGACTCGTTTGTTAGTCCAGCACAGAATTCTGAAACGATCGGGATTTTGACTAAATTCTAGATTGATCGTTTTGACGGCATATTGTAGCAGCGTTTCTGATTTGACTTTGAATGCACCGTTTGACTTGTCTCCTTTTTTGTATTTAGAGTGTGGCAAAAATATGTCTGCTTTGCTATTGACAAAAGATCGGCATTCTGTTATAAAATCGAGCACAGGGCTTTCCCCTGCTTGCCTGACAACTTTGGTCAGTACAGCTTTATTGGTAATGCTGAAAGCAGGCGACTTTTTGTCTCCTACAGGATTGAGTTGAGCGGGGTCGCCCATTAAAATTAGCTTGCGGTGATTGAAGAATGTGCGTTCAAAATTGCGTTCTATCCATTTCCACAATTCGCTTCCAACCATCGAACATTCGTCGAGGAAGATGATATCGTAGAGGTGAAGGCTGCTGGAACTTGTCTGTGACAAGGCTTTTTCTTGTTCTTTTCTGACCATGCCTAATCCTAAAAGTTGGTGTATTGTCATAAAATCTACTCCGAAAATGCCTTGAGACGCTGCCATTTTTCTGAGGATGCCGACTGCTTTGTTAGTAGGTGCTGTGAGGGCAATGCGTTTGCTTTGACTCAAGAGTTCTTGGATAATTTGGAAGACGATTGTGGATTTTCCAGTTCCTGCATAGCCGCACAGCAAGAAGAATGACTCGGTAGTGGTTAGAAAGGTTCTCAATTTGTCAAGGGCTTGCTGCTGTTGCGGTTTGAGTGTGAAGGCAAATTGTGTAAGTTTCTGGGGTTGTTCGAGTAAGGTTTGAATCATTAGTTAGCGTTTATTACTAATTTTATCAACCTCTGATTAAGCGTTAGCTTGAGAGGAGTGGGACTGGAGAGTGAGAATTGGGGAGTGGGGAGTCAGCCCTGTATAGCTTGGTGAAAAATGCTCTCAAACGCTTGAAATTTAGTAAGACGCCATCGCTCTAATTTTGTTGAGACATCGAACGACAATAAACAAGATTTATTATGG
>PVWI01000174.1 GCA_003003725.1 filamentous cyanobacterium Phorm 6
CTATTATTCCTGCCACATCGCGCACAACCTGACTGACTTCGTGAGGCAAAGTACCGCCGTTCGTATCGCAAAGCACCAGCCATTCTGCACCAGCATCCGCCGCCGCTACTAAAGTTTGAATCGCATAATCGGGATTGTGTTTGTAGCCGTCAAACCAGTGTTCGGCATCGTAAATAACCCGCCTTCCCTGACTCCGCAAATATTCAACGGTATCTCGAATCATCGCCAAATTTTCATCTAGGGTCGTTTTCAAACCTTCAATAACGTGCAAATCCCACGATTTACCAAACAGCGTTACCCAACGAGTACCGGCCGACAAAATAGGCTGCAACATTTCATCATTTGCTGCCGTTTTTCCCGGCCGCCTAGTGGAACAAAAAGCTACAACTTCTGCTTGAGTTAGTGGCTGTTCTTTGAGCCGCCAAAAAAATTGTACGTCTTTAGGATTAGCTCCCGGCCAGCCGCCTTCTATAAAGGGAATTCCTAAACTGTCTAACTGTCGAGCTATGCGCAGTTTATCTTCGAGAGATAAGCTGAGTCCCTCGCACTGAGCGCCGTCTCGCAGCGTGGTATCGTAGATCCAGAGCTGATTTGTCATGGGGAATTCTCAATTAGAATTTGGTAATATATGACTTATCATATTAGATGAATTTATTTGGAATAAATGCGATAATATATAGAAAATTAACATAAATCTAATTGGGGTGAATTGCTGTGGTTAAGGTACAAGCGCAAGGAAAAACATTTGAGTGCGATCGCGAATCGAATCTGCGTGAAGTTTTGCTGAAAAATGGCATCGACCTCTACAATGGTAACGCCAAAGTCATCAACTGCCACGGTTTGGGGACTTGCGGCACCTGCGCCGTCAGCGTCGAGGGCCCAGTTTCCGAGCCTGAGTGGCGCGAAAAAGCGCGACTTTCGCTTCCTCCCCATTCTCCCGCATCTAACCGCCGTTTGTCCTGCCAAACCAAGGTTTTAGGCGATATTAAGGTGACAAAATATGATGGTTTCTGGGGCCAGGGTTCGGAAACTGTCTGGAAACCTCAAGGATAGATTTTTTGCGGATGAAGGCTGATAGGACGATCGCCTTACAAGATAATATGTAAGACTTGCCCAAAAATTCTAACTGTAAGGCGCGCATACCAGCTATTAGTGTCAACAAACACGTCAAATGTAGTAAGAGTTTGCTGTCTGATGATTAGGCCTTCGATCTCCCTGGCGCCCCCCTTGCTTTCGGGGGGGACAAGAGCGTCAAAGTCCCCCTTGCTTTCGGGGGATGCGAGGGGGATCAAAACTCAGCTAAAAGCGAGATTTCTCATTTACTTTAGGCAATTGTTGACACCAATCCATATCAGCACCTTACTCTCAAGAATGCCCAGAGGTAAAAAAGCCAGAAAGTCGATAGAAAAGTCAATGAATTCATCTCAAGATATTCTGATTATTGGCGGCGGAATCATCGGCCTTTCGCTAGCAGTTGAACTGAAGTTGCGAGGGGCATCTGTCGCCGTTCTCACCACTGATTCTAAACAACCGACTGCCCGGGCGGCCGCTGGAATGCTCGCCCCGCAAGCCGAACGAATTCCCCCCAGTCCGATGCTGGATTTGTGCTTGCAAAGTCGCTCCCTGTATGCTGCCTGGGTGGAACGGCTGGAAGAGATTACGGGGTTGAAAACGGGTTATTGGCGATCGGGAATTCTCGCACCAGTTTGTCAAAATCAGCCTCAAGAACAGCCGTTTTTGTCAAACCTTAACTCTCAATGGTTAGACAGAGATACTGTTCGCCAGCACCAGTTAGGATTGGGTGAAGAAGTAATCGGTGGTTGGTGGTATCCTGACGACGCTCAAGTTGACAACCGCGCTTTATTTCGGACGCTTCAAGCCGCAACTAAAGAATTGCAGATTGAGATGATTCAAGGCAGTGCAGGAGAAATTATTCGGCAGGGAAACCGAGTTTTTGGCGTTGAAACAACCGCAGGAAAATTGCAAGCAAACCATTATGTTTTGGCGACTGGTGCTTGGTCTGATCAGTTATTGAATGTTCCGGTTTTTCCGAGAAAGGGGCAAATGCTGTCAGTATGCGTACCAGAAGATTGTGGAGTCACTCAGCCGCTGCAAACAGTTTTATTCGGCACAGGCATTTATATTGTACCGCGTCAAGATGGCAGAATTATTATTGGTGCAACTAGCGAAAATGTAGATTTTACTCCGGGAAATACGCCTGCGGGAATCCAAAGTTTGCTAGCAGGAGCGATTCAGTTATATCCAGAATTACAAAATTATCCGATTCTAGAGTTTTGGTGGGGATTTCGGCCTGCTACGACTGATGAGTTGCCGATTTTGGGTGCTAGTGCTTGGGAAAATTTGACGCTGGCGACGGGGCATTATCGCAATGGTATTTTGTTGGCTCCGGTGACGGCTAAGTTGTTAGCTGATTTGATGTTGCAGCAAAAGTTAGATCCGTTATTGCCGGCTTTTCATCATTCGAGATTTGCATCTTCCTGACATTCAGTTTGTAGTGAGGACTTTAGTCCTCTCTTAATAAAGATAAATGACGCAGGACAGGTTTGTAGTGAGGACTTTAGTCCTCTCTTAATAAAGATAAATGACGCAGGACAGGTTTGTAGTGAGGACTTTAGTCCTCTCTTAATAAAGATAAATGACGCAGGACAGGTTTGTAGTGAGGACTTTAGTCCTCTCTTTAGAAAGATAAATGAAGAAGGACTAAAGTCCTTACTACGAACTTAATTTGGGCGTAAGTCCAAATTAGTTAAGATCCTGTTTTTGGGGCTGGTTCAATTCCCGGCATTTAATCGCAGCCAAATCGTAAGCATTTTGGTAATCTTTACCGCCTAGCATCACATCGCCGTAATATTCATACGGTTGATTTCCATAAACCGGCAGCGGGTCATCTTCTGGATAATCTTCTTTTGACTCATCTAGAATTGCTTTGAGTTTCTTGATGCTCAATCGCTGGGCGGGGAAGTAATGAATGTCTTGAGCGCTGAAGCCGAGATGGGGAAAAGTGGGGTCAACAATTCGCTCGTCGAGTTCAATCCAGCTATACTCGATGGGTTTGTACGGTACTCCGGGTGCAGCTAAAAATCCTTGGACGTAGACTGCGCCTTCGGTTGTCAATGCTGCTTTGGAAGCGTTATCAAAGCAGTTTTTCCGGTTGCTTTTGATGCGAGTGGCGATTTCAATAGAAAGCGTCTCATCTAACAGTTCGCTCATGATATATTCTAGTTGCGTGTGCGATTAGATTGTAGCAAGTCGGAGCTGCGATCGCAAAGAACGATCTTCCTCAAATTCTCGTCTAGATGAGGTGAAATTTGGCAAATGAGTAGCGGTTTGCCAAAAACTCAGGCGGCGCGATACAGGCTGGAAAGCCGATCGCCCGTATCACCCTCCCGGCAGATGAAAATATTTGGGAGTCGCCCAATTGTTGAAAGTGCGATCGAGTTGGGAGTTTAACCCAGAAGGTTGGCGATTGCTAGCGCTGGTGAAACGTTTCACAGTTTTTTATGCAAACAAGTCAGAATTGTGATAACCTCATAGATGTGCAAAAATCGGTTCCAACGAAAAGCAACCGTTGGAAGAAACGGGGAAAGTCCGGCGTAAATCCGGCGCTGTCCCGCAACTGTGATGAGATGATAGAGTCTCTTAGTCAGAAGGCCCGCCGATATCGCAAACCTGTTCTTTTTCGTCTACGAGGCATAGATGATGGTTAATTTAGCATTTTTTAAAGTAATGTACTATGGCGAGAAATTGGAATGAAAAGCGCCATTAAAAAGTCTGATTTTGTACTAGCTCCTTATATGAAGAGCAACAATTTCCAAGCTACTTGCCAAATACTCAATACAGTCATTCCCTATACATTTTTATGGTTCTTAGCATTTAAAGCTGCTGCCATTTCTGTATTCGTTCTGCCGCCTATCTTGGTGTTAATGACACTCTTTTCAGGACGCTGTTTCTCGTTGATGCACGATTGCGGACACTATTCTCTGTTTAGTTCCAAAAAAGTCAATCGCACCGTGGGTTTTCTGCTAGGCATCATCAATGCAATTCCTCAGTACCCCTGGTCTAGGGGACACGCTTACCATCACAAACACAATGGTAATTGGGATATGTACCGAGGCCCTTCGGCGTTGATTTCTACAGAAAAATTTGCGGCGCTAAGTCCATTCAATCAAAAGATATATCAGTTGCTGAGACACCCCTTGATGCTGTTTCCCGGTGGTTTTTTCTACCTGATTATCAAGCCAAGACTCGCGCTGGTTTTGGGGAGTGTTGGTTTTGCTCAACATATTTTCACTTGTCTAAATCAAGATTTTGGCATGGGTTTATCTGCAATTATTGCTTCTTATAAATCCAAACATTGGTATACGACGGCTGAGTTTTGGGATTTACTGTTCAACAATATTTGTGTTGTTGGTAGCTGGATTTATCTGAGCAACTTACTTGGGGTTGGGTTTTTCTGGAGTGTTTACTCAATTGTGATGACTTGTTCGGCGGCGATATTTATCTGTATCTTCTTTGTGCAGCATAATTTTGAGGGTTCCTACGCTCACAAAACAGAGGGCTGGGACTATCTGCTTGGCGCAATTGAAGGCAGTAGTTACCTAAAATTACCAACTATTCTCAATTGGTTTTCGGCTGATATTGCTTACCACAATATTCATCATCTCTCTGAGCGTATCCCCAATTACAATCTTCGGGCGTGTCACAATGCTAATCTGCACCTGCTTGGTAATTCAAGAATTCTGACAATTCGGGAGATACCTGATTGTTTCAAGTTTATTCTTTGGGATGCTGATTCCGATAGTTTGCAATCGATCGCATTATTTAAACAAGAAAATCTCTTCAGCCCTGTAGCTAATTAAAATCGGATCGCAATGAATTTGGGTGCTGGTTTATTGCCCAAATCCTAGGATTAGCGGTGCAGATAGTAGGATCAATTTCAACGGGAACTTTCCTGATTAAGTAGGTGAGTTCCCGATATTGTAGGGTGCGTCAGCCTCTCGAAATCTTTGATATAAGTGTAAAAATTCAAAAGGCTGAGGCACGCTACTATAATTTGAATATGAGCTAGATCATAGAAAGCTTTGGGAGAATCTGGCAAACTGAGAGTAAGGTTAAATAGGAGGTCAAATCAATGACCAATACTACTCTCAATTTTAAGACTGCACCGGGTCATGAAGTGCTGGCGGCGGCTGGCAAGAAAATGCTGAGGCCGGGTGGAAAAGTTGCTACAGAAATGTTGTTTGAATGGGCGGATTTTCAACCGGACGAGACTGTTTTGGAGTTGGCTGCTAGTTTTGGATATAGCTCGATCGCCCTTGCAGAACGTTTTGGTGTAAAAGTAGTGGGAGTTGAAAAAAATCCCGACAGTGTAGCGCGCGCCCGTGCTAATGTTGCAGCAGCGGGTTTGAGCGATCGAGTGGAAATTGTCGAAGGAGATATTTTTCACTTGGATCGGATTTCCCAAGAGTTTGATTGGGTGTTGGCTGAAGCTATTCTGACGATGCAGTCGCCATCGGGGAAAGCAAAGATTTTATCAGGAATTGGCGATCGGCTAAAACCAGGTGGCAAGTTTTTGTCTCACGAACTTTTAGCCAAAAACCGAGAATCAGAAATTCACAAAGCTTTATCAGAAGTGACTCGCGCTAATTCAACGCCTTTGTCTGAATCGGGCTGGATTGCTGTTTGTAAAAATGCTGGTTTGCAAGTAGAAAAGTGTCAAACCGGGGGGATGGGACTTCTCAACTTGCGGCGAATGCTTGATGACGAAGGCTTTGTGGGTACTGCGCGGATTTTGTGGAATGTTTTAAGCCGATCGCAAATTCGCGATCGTATCTTAGCAATGCGTCGAGTTTTCCAGAAGTACCAACAGGATTTAGGCTACATCATCATCTGCGCTCAAAAACAATCTTAACGGAGTAAAAAGTTATGACTGCTACCATTTTACCGCTACAATCTTCATCAATCCAACTGAGAGACACAATCGAATATCCCGCCACCGGAGTGCAGACTAAAATTTTAGTCAAAGACAATAATTGTCAGCATACTTTACTTTGTCTTGCCGCAGGTTCGGACATTTCAGAACACCATTCTGCGCGGAATGCCACAATTAATGTAGTGGCAGGAAAAGGAGTTTTGACCCTCGAAGGTAAGGATATAGTTTTGGAACCGGGAGTATTTGTATTCATGCCTGCTCACGCTCCCCACGCTTTGAAAGCTGAAGAAAATCTGGCGTTTGTTTTGACATTTTCGGAGCCTCAATAATAGTCTAAATTATGATTGATGTCAAACTCGGTTTGTAGTGAGGACTTTAGTCCGCAAAAAAAGAGAGGACTGAAGTCCTTACTACAAACCTTTAATCTATTTCATCTCCAGAGGCGATCGCCTCCAATTTCTGCCAATCCAACACAGTAATCTTTCCGCCTCTACTGTAGGATACAAACGGCTTGAGTTTCTTAAACAACCGCACGCATTCTTCATAGGTGATGCCAATGCTGCGAGCAATTTGATAGTAGGGCAAACGTTTTTCTAAACATACACTATTATTTACAACTTTCGTACCTTGTTCGAGACTAAAGTAATGAATGAATCGGGCCAGCCGCACGATCGCCCTTTCCGACACCAAACCGTGTACAGTCTCATGCAATTGCTGCAACCGCTGGTTAAAAACCGCCAATATTCGCAAAGCAATCTCAGGATTTTCTCGAATTGCTGCTAGCAAAAATTCCCGTTCTGTGGTAAGAACTTGCACATCAGTTTCAGCAGTCACCGTTGCGGGCGCAATTCCGTTACCCAGCAAAGCAGGTGCAGCAAAAATATCTCCCTGAAATAAGGTGCGGAGAATTGTTTCTTTGCCCGCCGCCGCTGTTTTTGTCACCCGCAGCGAACCGCTCAAAAGCGTGTATAATTTTTCGGGGATGCGATCGCCCTCATACATCACAACTTCTCCCTGTCGGTAAGTCCGAATTGCTGTATATTCTTGCAATCGCTCCAATTCAGTTCGGTTTAAGCTGGCAAATATCCCAATTTCGGCCAGTTGCTCGACAGTTGCTTTCATACATTTAACTTGAGCCGGAGTCCATTCAGAGTATCATAGCGGTGAATTCAGAATATATCGAGGCTAGCAGAGCCATCTACGAAAATGCAGAACCCGAATATCAGCGATATTATTTTGATGAGATAGCTGGGGGATTTGTCCTCATCCACCAACAACACAATCTTAATAATTCGGAAATATTTGTTGCTGAAGTTTTGGCTAAAATAGGCAATAGAGTGAGAATGCTGAGCGAGCAAGCAGCAGAGGGTGTGAGAACGCCAGATGCTGAGATTGACGGTCAAATTTGCGAATTTAAGGAGTTGACAAAATCTACTAAAAACATCAGATATCGACTTCAAGAAGGTATCAGTAGGGCAAAAAATCAAGGTGCAACAGCCGTTATTATTCACATCAACCGAGAAACCTACGAGTTTTGGAAGATAAACGACGGCATCAGAAAAGCTTTCTATTGGGACGAAAAACAACTGATCCAGACTATTATATTAGTATTCAATAGCGAAGAAGTTCAAGAAATCACTAGGGAGGAATGGGAAAATGGAAGACGTTTTTAATGAGTTTGAAGAACTTATACAAACAGGCTTAAAAAATAATATGTCGCGAGATGGTAAATTAATTACAATTGGGCAAATTATTTATGCAGTTACGCGCGATGAGCTGACAAATGAAGAAGGTTGGAAGCTTGAAGAGATGATGGGCGGTAGAACACAGTGGGAAGAGGCACTTGAGTACAGCATTTTTGGCTATCCAGTAGATACTGCAACGCCATCTTTAGATAAACCTCTGGTGATTGCTGGCAAAACTTTTCATTCTCGCTTGATGACGGGGACGGGAAAATATCGCAGCATTGCCGAAATGCAGCAAAGTGTCAATGCTAGCAGGTGTGAAATTGTGACTGTAGCTGTGCGGCGGGTGCAGACAAATGCTCCCGGTCATGAAGGATTGGCGGAGGCTCTCGATTGGACTAAAATTTGGATGCTGCCAAATACTGCTGGTTGTCAAACTGCGGATGAGGCGATTAGAGTTGCTCGTTTGGGCAGGGAAATGGCGAAGCTTTTGGGGCAGGAAGATAATAATTTTGTCAAGTTAGAAGTGATTCCCGATGCTAAATATTTGTTGCCAGATCCGATCGGCACTTTGGAAGCTGCAACACAATTAGTCAAAGAAGGTTTTGCCGTTTTGCCTTACATCAATGCCGATCCGCTGCTAGCCAAACGCCTCGAAGAAGTCGGTTGCGTAACAGTGATGCCTTTAGGTTCGCCGATCGGTTCCGGGCAAGGGATCAACAATGCCGCCAACATTCAAATAATTATTGACACGGTGAAGATTCCTGTGGTTGTCGATGCCGGGATCGGCACTCCCAGCGAAGCAGCCCGAGCTATGGAAATGGGAGCCGATGCACTATTGATTAATTCCGCCATTGCCAATGCCCAGAATTCCCCCGCGATGGCAAAAGCAATGGGAATGGCAGCAGAAGCGGGACGTTTAGCGTACTTAGCAGGAAGAATGCCAGTCAAAGATTATGCGATCGCCTCTTCCCCCGAAACAGGTACTGTTAACTCAAAATAAATTCCCGAATTTCCAGGCCGCTTTTTTGGTAAAGTTGAACATCAAACATATTAAGGATTGTGACTAATGCCTTACATCAAAGATGACGATGGACGCTTGAACAACTTTGCCAAAGAGCCGAAGGTGTATGAAGCCGTACCTCCCAACAAGAACCAGCAGCGAAACTACATCATCATGGGTATTGCTGCGGCTATGTTAGTCGCTGGTTTGGTATACGTGGCGGCCTCAGTTTAAAAACTGGGCTGACACTCGAAGCTGCTTCAAATCACAATTTTAAATAATCCTTCAACAAACCATGTTTTCTTTTTTTAGGGAGACATGGTTTTTGTGTTTCAATAAAAGCAGGTAGTCGCGACATTCCTGAAGCGTGCGTTGCGAGCTGAAAAACAAAATAAGATAAGCAGAAATTTTGTCGATCGATCTCTGCGTTCGGGTTCAGGGACTTGGGTGGCAATTAATTCAGACGCGATCGTCACAAACAGAAAATTCTTAATTGAAAATCTACAATCATTTGGTCATCACTGGTGCAATTGACTGCCTTCGCGGCGGACAAAGCGAGTTCTGAGCGATCGAGATTTCAACTCTCAACTCTAAAATCTACAATCTAAAATCTAAAATCTACAATCTACAATCTACAATCTACAATCTAAAATCTACAATCGCCAGACTGTGATGTCTATTCCTTCCCAAAAAGTTTCTAGCTCGAACAAGCAGATATACCAACGCTTGAAACAGGCGATCGACCTCAATTTACGCCGTCAAATTTTTATCGCCGCCTGCGATGACTTGTACTTGCGAGATTGTCTCGCAGCCCGCTTGCACGCAGAATTAGCTACCCAAGACTCCCCGATCGACTATCCCCGATTTGTCAGTTTGGAACTCGACTTGAGCGATCCCAATCCCTGGGGCTCGATCGGCGCATGGTTGACCCAACACCAACCGCCCCAAAACAGGGGCAACTACAGCCGTTTACCGGGATTTCAAATTCTCGGGGCAGAACACCTGAGCAGGCATTCAGCAGCCGTGCAGTGGTCGTTCCTGAGTTATTTGAGGGACATCGAAGCAAACCTACAAATGTGCGAGTCTACTCTGTTGCTGTGGGTGTCGCGCCCTTGGCTAAGTTCGATCGAGCAGTCAGCCCCGGAATTTTGGCACTGGCGAACGGGAGTATTTGAGTTTGAAGGCGAACCAACTCTAGCTAAGGGAGACTTCGGACACTCCGAGGACTTCGGACACTCCCAAGGCTTGGGTTCCTTGCGGGACAAAGGAGACTCCGGCGACAAATTTTTAAGATATTCAGAGTCTGGACAATCCCCAATTCCCCAGGACGAATCATCCCAAGTTCCCGATTCCCCCTCCAGGGCGCCAGATGCTAAATCCGTTGAACTGGCAGATTTGGTTCTAGCATCGGCTTCTGGGGAGTTGGAAGCCGAAAATACTCCGGCATCGAAGGACAATTTTCTGCCACTGGAAACTCTGCAATATATAGAGTTACTGCAAGAACATCAGTGCTGTTCCGAAGCATTGGCTTTGGCTTATTACAACTTGGGGAATTGCTACCGCGATCGGATTCTGGGCGGCGACGCTTCGCCACAAAACCTGACAATTGCCATCCGCGCGATCGAGCAAGTGATTGGGTACCTCGAACTCGACAGCAACTTGCAGGAAAATCAACCACAAACAGATGAATGTGCGCGGCTGATTGCCCAATTGACACAAAATTTAACTGACTACGCCGAGGAGTCCCACAGCCTACCGCCAATTTCCGATCTGCTCAACGATCTCGGGACTTTCTACTGGATGCTGTCGCGCGATCGTACCCATAGCCTCAACGCCTCAGACCCGGTATCCTGCCTCGAACGCAGCATCGCCCTCTACCTTGAAGGTTTGAATCGAACAGATGACCAGAGTCCACCGCAAACCCGCGTTAGATTAAACAAAAATTTGGGAATCGCTGCGGCAGATTTAGCCCGCTATCAAGACAAGACAGAGAACTTGCAGCAAGCAGTTGCAGCTTATCAACAAGCGCTACTGGAGCTAGATCCCACAGCCGAACCTCAGCAGTACGCGGCGGCTCAGAATAATTTGGCCACAGCATACTGGAATTTAGCTCAAGATGGTGAGCCGTTAGCGAAGCCCTCGGAGAGGATCGTCTATCTCAAAAGCGCGATCGCAGCTTACACCACAGCCCTCTCCTGCTACAGTCCCGAACGAGAACCTCTCAACTATGCCGGAGTCCAAAACAACCTCGGTACTACCTATTGGAACCTCGCCCAGCACGAACCCTCAGAACTCCTCACCGTCAAGGCGATTGAGGCCTACTGCGAAGCCTTGAAATACCGCACCCGAGAATTAGTACCAGCAGCAGCAGCAGCCACTTACAACAATCTCGGTACCGCTTATTGGCATTTGGCGAACCAGTTTCAGCAAAAACAGGCCCGCACTGAATCATTACAGCAGGCGATTACGGCCTACGAAGCGGCGGTGGATATTGCCGGAAAGCTCGATCGAACCCAACTCACCTTTGACACCTCGGCCGCCCGCAACAATCTCGGACTAGCGCACTATCAACTAGCCACAGACCCAGATTTCGCCGTCAACAAAGCCCTACAGACTAGCCATTTAGAAGCAGCACTGCACCACCAGTTGCAAGTGTGCGCCGGATGGGGACAACATCTCAATGACAAAGGGTTAGCATATGGAGATCAACTCAACTCGCCAACTGCTGATTCGCGGCAAACAGCATTGAGCTATATTGTTAAAACGATTAGAGCTTTTTATAGTGAATGCGGACTGCAAGGTCAAAATTTAGCCTTATCCAAAGTTCCCGGAGATTTATTGCCAGAAATCTTACGTAGGTTATAAATATGGCTATAACTATATAAAAGCTCAATTTTTTCGAGATTTGTATCCAGTTTTATATTATTATGGCTGAATATTCTTGGCTAATTCTTCAAGCAAAGTTGTGGTCATGGCCCCTGTAAAAATCCTTGTGGTTGATGACGACCCAGCAATCCGAAATTTAATTCACCGTTTTTTAAGCCAGCAAGGTTATAAAGTTGAGTCTGGCGAGGACGGTCAGACTGGTCTGGAATTGTTTGAGCAACTCAATCCTGACTTAGTAGTTCTAGATGTAAATTTACCCGATACTACTGGCTACAAACTTTGTCAAGAAATGCAAAGACGCACGGGCGTGTTTGTGTTGATGCTGACCAGCCGAACCGATGAAGCTGACAAAATGAAAGGGTTTGCCGAAGGTGCTGACGACTATATTACTAAACCATTTAGTCTTGTAGAAATTGGAGCTCGCGTTGCAGCAATTTTGAAGCGCAAGCGCATTGTTACTCCGGCTGAACAACAGAGTCTTACCTTTGGAAAGCTACTAATAGATCCCGTCCGCCGTGAGGTGATTCTTGCCAGTCAGATAGTTGCTTTGACTGCTTTAGAATTCGACTTGCTGTACTGTTTGGCAAGCAAACCAGGTCGCGTGTGGAGGCGATCGGAATTGCTGCATGAAGTTTGGGACTACGAGTATGTAGGAGCCCATCGCGTGGTGGATGTCCATATCGGACAAATTCGCCGCAAAATTGAACCAGATACCACTCAAATTTCGATGATTCAAACCGTCAGAGGAGTGGGTTACAAGTTTGAACCCACAACCTAGCAACATTCGGCACAAAGCTCTAGGGGCGGGTGCAGGCCCGAGTTCTAATTCCGATCGTGTTCGATCGATTACTCGTCATAAAAACAGTTCGTAGTGCGGACTTCAGTCCGCTTTGTGGAGCGGACTGAAGTCCGCACTACAAACTAATCTGATTGCTGCAAATACTCGCTCACTTCTTGGGCCCGCTCAAAACCTCTGCGCACGCAATCTCCCAAAGCCACGCCGCCAAAATAGTTGCTGCACAAATACAGCCCAGGCAAAGATTTTAAGCCATTCTCGATCTGTTGCAGGCGATCGAAATACCCCAAATTGTACTGAGGAATTGCCCGCTTCCACACATTCACCGCCAACACCTTCGGCTGCGCCGCCTCCGGCTTCAGCAAAATCCGAGACAAATCTCGGTGTACCTCCTGAACGATTTGTTCGGCATCGAGATTGGCAATTCCCGAATCAGTAGCCCCGCCGATATAACTGCTGAGAGTTTGCCAGCCCGCAGGCGCGCGATCGGCAAATAAACTCGATGTCCAAATCGTCCCCAGAGTGCGAATTCCCTGCCCCCTCGGAATTAAATTTCCAAAACCCACTAATTTTTGCTTGACATCCGACACCGGATATGCTAGCACAACGCAGGCAACAGTAGGATAAGTAAAAGTTTGTAAAACGCTGCTAATTTCCGGTTGCAAAGGCTGCAACAACTCGGCTGTAATATAAGCCGGCGTTGTCAAAACCACGGTGCGGGCCTCAACTTCCTGCTGTCCGTCGGGCGTCGAGAATACCGCAATGTAAGTTTCGCGTTCAGTACGATCGAGCCGAGTCAGATGCCAGTTCAGTTTCAGCCGATCGCCCAAGTTCGCAGCGATCGCCTCTGGTAGAGCCTTCAACCCCCCTTTAAACGAACCCAACTCCCCCGGCTTAGTCTTCGGCACATTCGGGTCTGCAACATTCTTGAGCCCCCCCTTACC
>PVWI01000522.1 GCA_003003725.1 filamentous cyanobacterium Phorm 6
TGTCAAGGGGCTTAATTTTACCCGCTCTTCAACTGTGCCTCCCAATCAATACCACTGATGCGATGTTAGCCAAGTGTTTCAAAAGGCTTGGTTTTACCCGATATTCAACTGTCCCGATTGCTCATACTATTGTGGCGACTTTTCTGGCAACACTGGCATCAATTGCCCCGTCACACCTGGGTAGCATGGGTGGCGAGCGCTTCCCTGATTTCTCAAGTTAACCAATCATGCTGGTTCAACGTTATGTAATGCCGCGTGAAAACTCATATCGCTAGGGCCTGGGTGCTTAGAGGGGCGGAGGCGAGCGCACTTTCTCTGAAATCAAGTACAACCGTGCGGTAGCACTGCCTTCAATAAAGCCAAACAAACTGAACTGCAACTCAAAAAGAGAAAAACGCTACCGCCATTGTTCCGATACATTAATATGCAATAGCTGAATGGCTAATAACGAGGCCGCTATTTTTTAGGCAACCTTAACAGCTTTCAATTAGTTCGGCTTGCTCATTATTGAAAGTACAGCTTGCTATAAATGCTACAGTTAATAGCTTGCCTCTGCTACAATCACTTAAATTGGGGAGTGCAGAGTTTGCTGTTAAATTATTAAATTGATATTAAGTGTACCGTCACGGTAAAAAACCTCAAAATTAACTTTTTGAGACTGGCTTTTCATGAGTTTTTTTGCATAAATTTGAGTTTTTGTGAGTTTTCATGAGTAAAACTATGCAAGCTCAGCTTGAACTATTAGCTGAAGTCGAAGCAGTATTTGCAGCAAAAAACTCACAAAAACTCACAAAAACTCAAATTTATGCAAGCTGGGAAACCAAGGAAAAAAGCAGAGATGAGCGATAGCAAGCAATGTTTTTGTGATCACAAACCTGACTTTTAAGTGCAGAAAGAGAAATAATGCACCCTCCTTTTACGGAAGCCTAACCGTAAGGTCGGGTTTAATACTTTTTTAAGCTTTAATGACAATTGTAACTATTTGTACTACAATTCAAGCTGAATATTATACAGCTATAAGAATTTAGAGGGAGAAAATGCTTCAAAAGTAATTCAACAAGCTCATCACTTATTCAAGTGCGATCGCACCTAAACCAAGTTTTTTATACAAATAAAGGAAATTATAGTCAATCTCTACGTTAATAAACTGTCTAAATAGCCCTCTCCAAATGGGGGATATAAATTCACCTGAATAGCGCTTGTCGATTACAGTTATTAACTTGTATCTTGGCTCATAGTGTGATTCCTGATTAAAAGCTATGAAAACTTTACTGAAAGCAAGACCCAGAGAACGGCTATCAAACCATATCCACATTCGCCTAACAGACTCGGATTATAGCCAAATTCAAACATTAGCGAACCAAGTAAATTTGAGTATGAGCGACTTCATGCGTCGTGCAGCTTTGAAAAGAGCCATGCCACGCCCTCTAACTGTATTTGACTTGAAAGCCTATCAAGTTTTATGCCAAATTAATGCCCAACTTAGAGTTGCCGGAAACAACCTCAATCAGATTGCTAAAGCTTGCAATAGTGCTGTGGTATTGGGAGAACCCGTTATTGTCAATAGAGGACTCTTAGAAAGCGTACAGCAACTCATTCGAGAAAACGGAAAGGCAATTAAAACAATAGTTGCAAACCTTACCAATTCTACAGTCCGCTAATTCTTAATAAGCCTCAGCAATTGATGTAATAAATCTACTGTGAAACGGCTATGATTGGCAAACAAATCAAAGGTACAGGCTTTCGTGGCTGTCTGAACTATGTGCTCGGCAAAAAAGATGCCGATTTAATTGGTGGTACTATGTGTGGACAAACACCTGAAGAACTTGCTGCTGAATTTGCCATCGCCCGACAACTAAGACCTAACCTGAAAGTAGCAGTTTTTCACGCCACTTTATCAGTCGCAAGCACCCAGAAACTAGAAGATTCTGTTGAAAATGACCAGCGCTGGCTGGCAATCGCAGCCAACTACATGAAAGCGATGGAATTTGACAACAACCAGTACGCAGTTGTCAAGCACAGCGATACAGAACACGA
>PVWI01000175.1 GCA_003003725.1 filamentous cyanobacterium Phorm 6
CACCTTTGGCGTGAATTTTGCGGGTTTGTTCGTAAAGTGTTTCTTCGGTATGATTCCATTGTTGCAGGACTTTTTTTAAGTCTGCTTGGATATCTCTAGCGCCGGGAAAGCCTCGGTATCGAATTATTAATCTTGCTAGTTCTGATAAATTGTGGTCGGTTGTTTCTCCTACTAATAAAGTATTGACTGTAGCGCGATCGCGCCGATATTGCGGATGCTGCTGGTCTTGAGTTTTTTCTACTGAATCCATACTATTAACGCTATCAGTGTTATTTTTTTACTTAATCACTTCTAACTCGGGCTGTAAATCTAGAGCTTTTTTCTGATAAAATAAACCTTCATTGATTCGGCCTTGCTGTTCCAAAACTTTGCCTAAATTCCAATAAGCTCCGGCTAAATTTGGTTGAATAGCAATCGCTTTTTGATAATAAGTTATGGCATTATCTAGCAGTCCTTGTTTGTAAAACATACTGCCCAAATTAACATAGGCTTCGACAAAGTTAGGATTAAATTCGATCGCCTTTGAGTAGGCGCGTATCGCCGCGTCTGTTTTGCCTTGGGCTTGCAGGATATTGCCTAGGGTTTTGTAGGCGGTGGCAAAATCTGGTTGGTGGCGGAGTGTTTGGTAGCACTGGGCGATCGCCTCTACATATTTCTGTTGAGCATAATAAACTTCGGCAATCTTGTTAAGGGCGATCGCCTCCTCAAATTTACCAGGTTGTTGCAGTCGATCGCCCGTTTCTAAATGCTGCGAGGCTAACTCGGAATTTATGGTCATATCGGAGAAGAAAGTTGGGCAACGGATTGTGTCATATCAAATCCCGTAGCATCGGAATTAATCTTACCCGAAATCAGGACACGGCAGTGCCGTGTCCCTACAATTGATCGGGGTAGGGACACGGCAGTGCCGTCTCCTCTATCTCTGCCGTGTCCTCTATCTCTGGGCGCCTCGCAAAAATCAAGGAGACAAGCGCCACACCTTAATCGTGTCGTCATAACTGCCGCTGATCAGAGTTTTGTCTTGAGGATTAAAAGCCAATTCCACCCAAGTCGAATGACCTTTGAGCGTGCCTTGCTCCCCGCCATCCATCGCCCACAGCTTGATAGTTCCGCTCAAATCGGCGCTGGCTAGCGTCGCCCCATCGGGACTGAAAGCTAGAGACTGAATTCGATCGGGATGACCCGTAAAAGTCACCTCACCCGAGGGCTGTGGCCCGTGTTCCGTGGTGATATCCCAAATCCTCACCGTATTGTCCCAGCCGCCACTGCCCAAAATTGTACCGTCCGGGCTGACGGTCAGCGCCGAAACAGCATCGACATGACCCGTGAGAGTGGCTTGGAATGCCCCAGTCTTCCAATTCCACATCTTGATCGTACCGTCGCCGTTGCCAGTAAACAAAGTGTCTTTATAGGCACTGAAAGCCACCGAGTGCACTTCGTCCGGCATCCCTTTGAAGGTTTGCAACTCGGCGCCGCCTTCGACTTGCCACAGTTTCAAAGTATTGTCTTTGCCGACACTGGCGAGGGCTTGACCGTCGGGACTGAACACTACCGAGAACACGCCGTCTGTGTGTCCGCCCAACGTCCGAATTAACTGGCCAGAATAGAAATTCCACAGTTTAATCGTACCGTCAGCGCTGCCGCTGGCGATCGTCCTGCCGTCGGGACTGACGGCCACCGACCACACTGGCCCCAAATGTCCTGTCAAAATCTTGAGCACTTTGCCGTGGCGCTTGTGCAGCAGGCGAATTGTGCCGTCGTTATTCCCGCTGACGATGACGCGGCCGTTGGGAGCGACTGCTACTGCCCACACCGGGTTTTGGTCTTGCTCCGCCAGAGTGCGCACTGCGGGGTTTTCCAGCGATACCTGACGGTTGAAATCCTGCATGGGGGGCGGATTGAACCTAATTTTGGGAATGCTGGAAATAGGCTCGCCAGATGTGAAAGCCTGCGATGGTGGAGATGGCAACCGAGAACCCACCACTATCGACAATAGAGCAACCGCCGCTCCTCCCCACATCGCTAAAGTCCACGTAGGTTTGCTGGCGATTACGTCTATCGGTGTCGGGCCGTATTTCATGTCTGTGAGAATTGCCTCGATCGATCGATAGCGTTTTGATGGTTCTCGCTGCACCATTTTATCCAGGATGCGGCCGAGTCTCGTTGAAACTGGTACTTTCAAATAATGCCGCCAGGCCCAACTGTCGGCTTTGATGTCAAACAAATCAAAGGGCGACATTCCTGTTAACAAGTGAATGCAAGTGACGCCCAAACTGTAGATGTCACTGCTCTTAATTGCTTCACCTTTAATTTGTTCCGGGGCCGCGTATTCGGCAGAACCCGTTACCGTTTTGTGCGGCCCCCTGTTGGCACGAATTGCCGCGCCGAAATCGACTAAAACTAGCCCCGATTGCTCGTCCCAAGAATGCAGATGCTCTTTCTGGGCCAAAGCTGCGGAAGTTTGGGGAGTTTTGCGGTGAATAATGTTGGACGGTTTGATATCTTGGTGAATTAGTTGACTGTCGTGAACCAGTTCCAAGACAGGCAATAATTCGCTCAGCAGATACCAAATGTGAATTTCTTTAAGAACACCTTTTTCGGAAAGCCGATCGGCCAAATTGAGACCGGGGATGTATTCTTGGACTAAATACTGGCAGCCTTCGACTTCAAAAGATGCCAGCAGTTTGGGTATTTGCGGATGTTTGCCCAATTCGTCGAGGACTGAGGTGGAGCCGCAAAATGTCCGATTTAGCTGTGTGCTACCGTCGGTGACTGCTGTGGCGCAGAACTGTTGAATGACGCAGCGGGGTTGCGAGGGTTGGTCTTCATCGACGGCTAAGAAGGTGCCGCCAGTGAGACTTTGACCGAGGGTGTGAAAGACTCGGTAGCGCCCTTTGAGCAGCAAATTCGACTCGCAATTATTGCAGACTGTCGCGCGATCGAGATTTTCGGGTTTCTGGCAATGGGGATTTGTGCAGTAACTCATTTGTCTTGCCGCTAGAGACCCCCGTCCGACTTACTTGTGGGTGGGGGAGGAAGGCGGGGCGGTGCGTGCCGCTTCCTGTGGACAAATTAAATAATTGGAATCTTTGCTTTATGATAATTGTTTCCCAGATTATAGCCACAATTGCTTCGGTCGATCGCGTGTAAATTATTGCTGACTTTCCTGCGAGCGAGGTTTAATAGGTCGATCGAACCGAACTTTGAGATTGCTGTACGCCAGTGGCAGTGACGCAACGCCGGTTATACTGTCATTGCGAATACAGTAATTGCGATCGCAGCTTTCGCTTTCGCAATCGCGTTGCCCAAAAGTCGCTCCGATCACTTCTCTACAGTCAATGTCAACTCTCCAATCGATGGAAACATTAAAATTTGGGCAGTTGTCGCCAAACTAACTACTAACTTTTAACTATTACTTATGCCACTAATTCGCGTACCGAAATCTTGGGAAATTCTCAACCCACAAATTACATCAGAAACAGCTTTTGTCAACCGTCGCCGTTTCATGACAAATTTAATTGGCGCTGGCGTGAGTGCTTCGGTGCTGTCGCTGACAGGCTGCAAAACCACTACGAACTCAAAAACTGCTTTAGATAGAAGCTCAACCGAAGCATATTCGGCCTTAACCCGGAATCCAAACTTCGCAAAGGTCGATCGGGCAATTACCGACGAAGCCCTAGCTACAAAATATAACAACTTTTACGAATACGGCGGCACAAAATCTATTTGGGAAGCCGCTCAAGCTTTACCAACCGAAAACTGGAAAGTAGAAGTAGGAGGTTTAGTCAAAAATCCCCGCACCTATGATATTGACGACCTCAATAAAAAATTTCCCATCGAAGAACGAGTTTATCGATTTCGCTGCGTAGAAGCGTGGGCGATGGTAGTTCCTTGGGTCGGATTTCCCATGAAATTACTGATGGCTGATGTCGAACCACAATCAAACGCTAAATTCGTTCGCTTCACCTCATTTTACGACTCAAAAATAACTCCCGGCCCCGGTTTGATGTCCCAATTCTATCCTTGGCCTTACACCGAAGGTATGCGAATCGAAGAAATGGCCAACGATTTAGCATTTTTTGCCACAGGTTTGTACGGCCGCAAGCTACCAAAACAAAATGGTGCGCCCCTGCGGCAAGTGATTCCTTGGAAATACGGTTTTAAGGGCGCAAAGTCGATCGTCAAAATTGAATTTGTCGAACAACAACCCGCCACTTTTTGGAATACAATCGGCCCCAACGAATACGCATTTGAAGCCAATGTCGAACCCGACAAACCACACCCCAGATGGTCACAAGCCAGCGAACGAGTAGTCGGCCCCGGTAACAGTTGGTCGTGGGAAACTCGCCCGACTTTGCCCTATAACGGCTACGGCGAATATGTAGCCAGTTTGTATAGTTGATTAAGTACGCGAGATGTAATTTGAGGAACAGCTTTTCGGCTTGTTCCTCAAATTATTAATTTCTCTCTTTTCTCTTTCTCTGCGCCCTCTGCGTTCTCTGCGGTAAAAAAATCCTTATTGTTCGCAAAACTCTGCAACTCTCCGCCAAACTTGATCGCACAAATCCGGCGTGCTAACATCAAACCATTCAATTTCAGGATACGCTCGAAACCAAGTCCGCTGACGCTTCGCAAATTGCCGCGTGTGCAAAATTGTTAATTCTTTAGCTTGATTCAGGGTAATATCGCCACCTAAATATTGTTTGATTTCCTGATATCCCAGGGTATTCAACAGCGGTAAGTCGCAGCCGTATTTTTTGCACAAATATTCTACTTCAGCCAGCCAACCGCGTTCTAGCATTTGTTCGGTGCGCTGTTTGATCCGATCGCCCAAAACATCAATCTCGCAATCCAGCCCAATTTGTAAAATAGGATAATTGGGAGGATTTTCGCCCTGCTGCTCGGAAATAGAGCGCCCAGTCACATAAAATACTTCCAGTGCCCTTAAGGTTCTGAAGGAATCGTTGAGGTGAATTTTTTGAGTAGACAATGGATCGACCTGCTGCAACATCGCGTAACATTGAGATTGTCCGAGTTCTGCAAGTTGCGATCGCAATTCAGGAATCGGCCCCACCATCGGAATTTTCAAACCCTTGACAATCGATTTGAGGTACAAACCAGTCCCTCCCACCAACAACAGAGGAGAATCGACATCAGCAATTATTTTTTGAGCTTGCTGCTGGTATTCTGCGAGTGTTAGAGTTTCGGTCGGATCGCAGATATCAATCAAGTGATGAGGTACATTCGCGCGATCGACCTTTGTCGGTTTTGCAGTCCCGATGTCAAACTCGCGGTACACTTGACGGGAGTCCGCACTCAAGATCGCAGATTGCAGTCGCGAAGCTAAAGCCAAAGCCACTCCCGACTTGCCCGTCGCCGTCGCTCCACAAATCGTAATCAATCTAAACATCAGCCGTCGCACACTTAAAAAACATATTGAATTTCCCTATAAAAACCCTCAAATCCTCTCCCCTCGCCTCCCCTCCGGCTAATTGACGGCGCTACGCCTCGGAAATCGCGAAGCAATCTCAAAACTATTCTCCCTCCGTCCCCCCGATAAATTTGCATTTAGAAAGCCCTAGCATCGCCTTTAACGGTTTTGTGATATAATTTCAGGAGTTTTCCCATTTTAGAAGCTTTTGGGGCTTTAGGCCTCATTATTGGAGCTATTTTTGTATGACCAGCAGCTACAGCGCCGATCAAATTCAAGTTCTCGAAGGTCTCGAAGCAGTCCGCAAACGACCTTCGATGTACATCGGTACCACCGGCCCGCGAGGACTCCACCATCTAGTTTACGAGGTTGTGGACAATTCCATCGATGAGGCGCTGGCTGGCCACTGCACTCACATCGAGGTTGACATCAACGCTGACGGTTCCGTTACCGTGACAGACGACGGACGCGGCATTCCCACCGGCATCGTTGCCAAAACTGGTAAATCGGGAGTAGAAACAGTAATGACTGTGCTCCACGCCGGCGGTAAATTTGGCGGCGGTGGCTACAAGGTTTCTGGAGGATTGCACGGTGTAGGTATTTCTGTTGTTAACGCGCTGTCGGAATGGGTAGAAGTGACAGTTTGGCGCGACCAAAAAGAACATTTACAGCGCTACGAAAGAGGCAATCCTGTCACCGAACTTAACGCCAAACCCAGCAAAGGCGATCGCAGCGGCACTTCAGTTTCTTTCTTGCCAGATACTCAGATATTTAGCACCGGGATTGAATTTGATTATACGATACTTGCTGCGCGCTTGCGAGAATTGGGTTACTTGAATGCGGGCGTGAGAATTACTTTCAGTGACCACCGTTTGGAACTACTAAAAAGTGACCAACCTCGGATCGAAACTTACTGTTATGAGGGCGGAATCAAGGAATACATCGCCTACATGAACCGCGAAAAACAGCCTCTGCACGAAGAAGTGATTTATGTGCAAGGCGAACGCAATAATGTGCAAATAGAAGTGGCTTTGCAGTGGTGCGTTGATGCTTTTAGCGACAATATTCTCGGTTTTGCGAACAACATTCGGACTATAGACGGTGGTACACACTTAGAAGGTTTGAAGGCAGTGTTGACGCGGACGATGAATTCGATCGCCCGCAAGCGCAACAAAATCAAAGAACACGAACCAAACCTCGCCGGCGAAAACGTCCGGGAAGGTTTGACAGCAGTGATTTCGGTCAAAGTCCCAGATCCAGAATTTGAAGGCCAAACTAAAACTAAGCTGGGTAATACAGAAGTCCGAGGAATAGTTGATTCCCTCGTAGGCGAAGTATTAACCGAATATTTGGAATTTCGCCCCCAAGTAGCCGACGCTATTTTGGAAAAAGCAATTCAGGCATTTAAAGCCGCGGAAGCAGCCCGGCGCGCCCGCGATTTAGTCCGTCGCAAATCGGTCTTAGAATCGTCTCCATTGCCCGGAAAACTGGCAGATTGCAGTTCCAGAGACCCGTCAAAATCTGAGATATACCTGGTCGAAGGGGACTCAGCCGGAGGATCGGCGAAACAAGGGCGCGATCGACAATTCCAAGCTATCCTGCCTTTGCGCGGTAAAATTCTCAACATTGAGAAAACCGACGATGCCAAAATCTACAAAAATAACGAAATTCAATCGTTAATCACAGCGCTGGGTTTGGGCATCAAAGGCGAAGAATTCGATCCGTCGCAATTGCGGTATCACCACATAGTGATCATGACTGACGCTGACGTAGATGGGGCCCACATCCGCACGCTGTTGCTAACCTTCTTCTACCGCTATCAGCGCGCACTTGTAGAACAAGGTTACATCTATATTGCGTGTCCTCCTCTCTATAAAGTGGAACGGGGACGCAATCATTACTACTGTTACAGCGAACGCGAAAGAAATGCTCTGATCCGCAATGAATTTCCGGCTAATGCGAACTATACTGTCCAGCGGTTTAAAGGTTTGGGCGAAATGATGCCGACACAGTTGTGGGATACCACGATGAACCCAGAAACTCGGACTTTGAAACGGGTGGAAATTGACGACGCTGCTGAAGCCGATCGCATCTTTACGATCTTAATGGGCGATCGAGTCGCCCCCCGCCGCGAGTTCATCGAAACCTTCGGCCCCAAACTCAATATGCTTGACTTGGACATCTAGGATTCTGAAGGAAGAAGGAAGAAGGAAGAAGGAAGAAGGAAGAGGGAAGAGGGAAATTTTTTGTTTGGACTGACAAACAAGGAAAACTCTTAAATTCTAAATTTTTCTTTAATTTTGCCTTCTGCTTTCTGCTTTCTGCTTTCTACCTTGTGCCTTGTGTCGTTTGAGGCACAAGGTTTTTTGATGTTTGAGGCACAAAGTTTTGTTATAAAAATTAATAAAATCTCTCATCAAATCGATCTAAGGTAAGTGCTTAGGTAATTTTTAGATTTTTGGCGCATCCATCAGCTACCACAAAAATAGAAGGTTGGACAATATACTATGAGCATCAATTTAGCGGTCAAATTGCGTGAGGGAACCAAAAAATCCCACTCAATGGCAGAAAATGTCGGTTTTGTCAAGTGCTTTTTAAAAGGCGTTGTAGAAAAAACTTCTTACCGGAAGTTAGTAGCAAACCTCTACTTTGTCTACTCGGCAATGGAAGAGGAAATGGAACGCCAAAAGCAGCATCCGGTTGTTTCAAAAATTTACTTTTCTCAGTTGAATCGGAAACAAAGCTTAGAACAAGATTTGTTTTACTACTACGGTGCCAATTGGCGCGAACAAGTAGCTCCGTCAGCATCAGCCAAAGCTTACATCAAACGGATTCACGAAATCTCTGCTACCGAACCAGAACTATTAGTTGCTCATTCTTACACTCGCTATCTCGGCGATTTGTCCGGTGGACAAATCCTGAAGGGAATTGCCCAACGGGGAATGAATCTTACCGAGGGAGAAGGTACTGCTTTCTATGAATTCGCCGATATTCCTGATGAAAAAGAATTTAAGACTAACTACCGTGGAGCAATGAATGAATTGCCGATCGACGAAGCCACAGCAGAGCGAATTGTTGATGAAGCTAATGCAGCTTTTGGCATGAACATGAAGATGTTTATGGAGTTAGAAGGCAATTTGATTAAAGCTGTCGGTCAAATGCTGTTCAATACTCTGACTCGGAAGCGCGGCGCTGCTAGTACCGAATTGGCTACTGCTGATTAAGTTAATCCCGATCGGCAATTTGAGCCTCGTTAATAGAGGAAAATATTAAATCCTGGGGGTTTGATGGCTGCTTTTACAGTCATCAAAGCTCCGGGATTTTGCATAGATGCAGCGGTTGAAACCGCGTCTACACAAAGGAAGTCCGAGCTCAGAGGGACTGAAGAAAAGAACGCAATTTTCAACGCCGCTCTTCAACCAGCTATACAAGCGGGTTTTGTCTGTATAGACGCGGTTTCAACCGCCCGGCCTTCTGATATTCTCAATGACCAATAACCTGATGAATAGAACCCGCTAGCCGGTCACGCATCAACAATTTGATTCCCGTCGAGCGGTCAATTGTCAACTGTCAACTGTCAACTGTCAACTGCCATATTACCTTCCCATGCCGCGATTAGGAGGCTGCTCGTTCCTAACAGGCAAAGAAGTGGGCCTTACCTGCCGCTCCAAATACTTGCTCAAAGCGTAAGCGATATCCCCGCGAGTCATAGGCTTCAAAGGATGAATCTTATTAGTTGCAAGTTCAATATTAACAAATCCTTCATAAAGTGCAGTAGCCATAGACTTTCTAGCCCAATCAGGGATTTCGCCTGCATCTGAATACTTAGCTAAAATCTCGGCAATGGTAGCGTCGGGAAACTGAAAAACGCCGTAAGCTTGAGCAAAAATCGCCAAAGCTTCAGCGCGAGTCACCCTTTGATTTGGGAAAAACATTCCGTCGCGATATCCACTCATCGTTCCCGTTTTCAAAACAGTTTGAATCGCACTGTAAGCCCAGTAACTCTTAGGTACGTCCGGCAATTCCATATCCGGTTTCTGAGCTGTTTTCCGCCGTTCCAAACCAAAAGTTTTCACTAAAATTACCGCCAACTCGGCGCGGCTGACAAGGCCCTCAGCATTAAAATTGCCACTGGCATCTTTATTCATCAATCCTGCACTCACAACCCGATCGATCTGGTCAACTGTTTGTTGAGCTTGCACCGCCATTGGCACTCCTTGCACTAGCGCGATCGCCAAAAAAATACACACTAACTTTTTCACGATTTTAATCCTTTATGCCGCTAAAATCATCATCAAAGCAGCATTAACAGTTGACAGGTGACAGTTGACAGTTGACAGTGAAGTTTTTAGGCTGGGGATTTAAGCCAGCCTAAAAACAATCCACCTAAAGGTGGGGGCTTAAATCCCCTGTGCTTTCGGTGAGGGAGATTTAGGGATTTTAGATTAAAATCCCAGATTTTCGGACGGCAAAGCGCCCTGCATTTTACCCAACCAATCTATCAAATTATCCAACTGCTTTTCGGCAGTCAAAACCGCCATACCCCGAATCGTAACCTTCCCCTTGCTGTAAACAAAACGAGACTGCAAATGTTCCGGCAAATTAGCCTTAAGCAGGTTCCAAGCAGGTTCCTCCATCGGCGTTTCCAAAACAATGTGCTGCTTATTTTCCGGTTTAATCCGAGAAAAACCGATTTGCTTGGCAATTTGTTTGAGCTCGACAACACGAATCAGTTGTTGGGCCGGCAGAGGAATCGGCCCGTAACGATCGCACCAATCGGCCCGAATCTGCTGCAACTCTTCCGAGGTATTAGCAGAAGCCACAGACCGGTAAGCGCTCATCTTTTGATCCAAATCTCCGATGTAATCAGCAGGAATAAACGCCGTCAAACTAAGGTCAATTTGTGCATCCTCCACCTTCGGAATTTCCTGGCCCTTAATTTCGTTAATCGCCTCCTCTAACATTTCAGCATACAAATCAAAACCGATCGCCTCCATTTGACCAGACTGTTCCGTGCCCAAAACATCACCCGAACCGCGAATTTCCATATCTCGGACGGCCAACTGATAGCCAGAACCCAACTGCGCGAACTCTTGAATCGCCCGCAGCCTCTGCCTTGCAGCATCCGACAGTTGGTTCTGCTTCGGATAAAACAGCCAAGCGTGAGCTTGAATTCCCGCGCGTCCCACCCGTCCCCGCAACTGGTAGAGTTGGCCCAAACCGAACTTTTGGGCGTCTTCAATCAAAATTGTATTGACTCGCGGAATATCCAAACCCGACTCAATAATCGTAGTGCATACCAAAATATCAAACTCCGCCGCGCTGAAAGTCAGCATGATCGATTCTAATTCCGAAGCCTCCATTTGACCGTGGGCGATCGCAATTCTCGCCCCCGGAACCATTAGCTGCAACGTATCCGCCAACTCATCAATCCCCTCAATTCGAGGTACAACATAAAAAACCTGACCACCCCTGTCCAACTCTTGACGAATTGCAGTCCGCACCACCTCCAAATCGTAGGCGGCCAAATGAGTCTGAATCGGGCGGCGGCTGGGCGGCGGAGTCGAAATCAAACTCATCTCCCGAATCCCCGACAGAGACATATACAAAGTCCGGGGAATCGGCGTCGCCGTCAGAGTCAAAACATCTACCTCGGTTTTCAGAGCTTTAATCGCTTCCTTCTGCTTCACCCCAAACCGCTGTTCTTCATCCACCACCAACAAACCCAAATCCCGAAATTTAATCGCTTTGCTCAACACAGATTGAGTACCAACAATTACGTCTAACTCCCCAGTTGCTAAGCGCTTGTGAATCTCCCGGCGCTCGGTTTCGGTGCGAAAGCGATTGAGCAAACCAACTTCGATCGGATAAGGGGAAAAACGCTCAGAGAGCGTGTGATAGTGCTGTTGGGTCAAAATTGTCGTCGGCGCGAGCAAAGCCACCTGCTTGCCCGCTGTAATTGCCTTAAAAATAGCTCTCAGAGCAACTTCTGTCTTGCCAAAACCGACATCTCCACAGACTAAGCGATCCATTGGTCGATCGCCCTCCATGTCACGTTTCACATCCTGAGTTGCCTTCAACTGATCCGGCGTTGGTTGGTAAGGAAAAGAATCCTCTAACTCTTGCTGCCAAGGCATATCAGGCGGAAAAGCATAACCTACTTGCTTGGCTCTTTTAGCGTAAAGATTCAGCAAATCCACTGCCAATTTTTTAACAGCTTTGCGAACCTTTGTTTTAGTTTTTTCCCAAGTTTGACCAGTCAGCTTGTTGAGATTCGGCACTTGATCGGCAACAGTCCGAAATCTCGACAACGCGCCCAATTGGTCGGCCGCGACTCTCAGAGTGCCGTCAGCGTATTGCAGTACCAAATATTCGCGAGTTTCTCGATCGAGCGTCAAGCGTTCCAACTTGAGAAACTTGCCAACTCCGTGCTGGCGGTGAACCACATAATCGCCCGGACTCAGCTTGTTCGGGTCAACTTTTTTGCTCGCAGCGCGACGCCGTTTGCGGACGTAGCTAAAAGTCGCCAGAGAATGCTGGCCGTAAAATTCCCGATCGGTAATTAAAACTATCCGAAAAGTCGGCAGAATAAAACCTTCCAATTCTGCCAGCCCGCTGTACTTCAAAGCCACAGGGATATGCTGTAATTGCAACTTGTCGATCGCCAAAAAATCCCGAGGATTCACCACAAACTGAGCCGGACAGTCGTGTTCCGAGAGTAGAGAGACCGATCGACTAGGTTGAGCCGAAACCAGAAACACCGTAAAACCTCGATCGCGCTCTTCCCTGAGCATTTGAGACAGCTTCGCGAATTGGTGAGGCATTACGGGCACAGGACGAGAAGCCAAATTAATCGCAGGTGAATTATCTAATTTTTGGGTAATTGAATCCATTCCTAATTCTGAAAGTTCCAGGCGATCGAAAGTGGCGACATCTGCCATAGATTCAGCAAAACTGCGGTGAATTTTCGGAACTTTCAACTTAGCAATTGGTAACTTTTCGGTTTCCCCATCCGCAGCTTCCGATTGTCCGTCGCAATTTTCCCACTGTTCCTGTGCATTCTCGAACCAGCGGTTGCTGTGAGCTTCGCACCCATCCGGTTCGTCAACTACAACTAAAGTATTTTCGGGCAAATAATCCAACAAAGACGCGGGTTTATCGAAAGCCAAACCCAACAGCCTGCGGACAAATCTTTCTGCTGCTTTTTCTGTATCGAGAGGGTCTATGCTGTTGATTTCGTCAAGATTTTTTTCGGCTAAAACCGCTTTAATAATTGAGTTAAAGTTAGTTGGAGTTAAAACTAGCCGATCGACCTTATCGAGCGATCGTTGCGAAGACGGGTCAAACTCCCGAATTTGCTCCAAATTATCCCCGAACCATTCCAGTCGCACCGGCAACTCCGCCGCCACCGGAAACACATCGACAATATCGCCTCGGCGGCTCCACTGGCCCTCCATTTCTACCAGAGTCACCCGATCGTACCCCATCGACGCAAGTTGGCGGTCGAGTATCTTTGAGTCTTGAACCGCGCCTCGATCCAGTGTCAGACAGTAGGGTTCAAAAGCACTTCTAGGTGGCAAGTGAAGCTGGAGAGCTCTTTCTGTAGCTACAATCGCGATCGGCTTAGACACAGTGGCGCTTTTTTCTTCCTTGTCCACCAAATCCGCCAGCACCTGCATTTGTCCCCAAGTCATTTCGTTCTCGTCGGAGTAAGATAGCTCGTAGGGCGAAGCTTCCGAAGTCGGATAAAAATGTACAGTTTGCCAGCCCATCGCCTCTAAAGATGCTACCCAGCGGCCGGCTTCTTCCAGAGTTGCTGTCACGACTAAGAGG
>PVWI01000523.1 GCA_003003725.1 filamentous cyanobacterium Phorm 6
GGCTTACGCCCCGCTACGCTACGACTCTTCAACCCGCGGAGGCGGGTTTTGTTTGTGTAGCCGCGGTTTCCAACCGCCGAGGATTTTAATTGATATGACGCGGTTTCCAACCGCCGAGGATTGTAATTGACATGACGCGGTTTCCAACCGCCGAGGATTTTAATTGACAAGAAGCGGTTTCCAACCGCCGAGGATTTTAATTGACATGACGCGGTTTCCAACCGCCAAGAATTTTAATTGACATGACATAATATCCTGCCTAAAACCTCAATTCATATTCAGCAGTGACGCGATTGTCTCCTTGAAAATTAGTCGAACTTCTGAGCAAAATTTTGTCGCTGATCCGATACCGCAAATTAAATTCAGTCGGCTGATTTGCTGACAAAACTCGAATGATTGATGCTGAAAGATTGCGCGTGATATCGGCCCCAACTTCTAAACCTATACCGAGGGAACCGGCACCGGAAGCGCCCCCAGCACTTGAACGGGCTGTTTCTCCTTCATTGCCTCTGATGCGAGTCGGAAATAACCGAAATTCGCTCAATCCTGTGGCGTTGGTAATCACTGATTGCAGGTTGTTTAATAAACCCCCACCGGCTAAATTTGCGATCGCCAATGTACTGTCTCCCTGCCCCAAAGTCTGCACGAAACTGCCACCTAATAGCGCTACAATCTCTATTTCCGATCGACTTGGAGAACTCCTCAACTCCAGACTTTCCGCCAATTGAGAAGCTTTACCCTGCACTAACGCTTGAATGCGGACACTCCGCACACTGCCGAAACTTGTCGGTTCGTCGGCTATTTCAGAGGCGACAGATGTTCCCGGAGTGCGGAACCGCGTTACTTCCTGTACCGAAGTTGCTAATCTCACATCCAGCGTCGGATCGAGTCCTTGTCCCGCTACAAAGGTAGCAGTCTGCGGGTATCCTCGATCGAGCCTAAACTGTGTTGTAAACAAATTCACCGAACCCGAAGTCAACCGAATCGTACCCTCCGGGCGAATATCGTCTAAAGTTCCGTTGACTGTCAAACCCCCAGTCGCCTGAAAATTCAATATCGGCGCACTCGTTACCCGCACTCCCCGGCCCAACTTCAGTTGCAAATCGTTGAAGGCAACATCAAAGGAAGGAGAAGGAGAAGCCGAAGCCGTGGAAGGAGAATCGGAAGCCGAAGGAGAAGCCGAAGGCGTGGAAGGAGAATCGGAAGGGGAAGCTTCTGTCGCAGGAGAAGATGGGGAATCGGAAGGAGAAGAAACTAACTGAGTTGCACCGCCGCCCGCACTTGGGAGAAATACTTCGCCGTCGTACAGTTCAATGTTACCGCTCAAGCGCGGCCGAAAAGCCGTGCCCCTGGCTTGGACTTGACCAACTGCGCCGCCGCGATACAATCCTCTGAGATTCAAGGCCAGCTTGTCGAGATTGACAGCCAAAGGATTCGCTGCATCGACATCGCCCTCGCCAAAGGGAACAGAAAGCGGAATTACGCCTTGGGCGACTATTTCGCCCTTAGTCAACTGTCCCCGAATTCTCTCTACCCGAATTCGATCGCCCTCAAAGCGCACCGTCCCAGTCAGCCCTGTTAGCGGTTCTGGGAAAGCCCTCGCCCGGACGGTAGCATTTTCAAAATTTGCAATTCCTTCCGCTACAGGCTCTTGCAGCGTCCCTCCGACACGAATTTGCACCTGTCCCTTGCCGCTGACCCAAGCAACTTGCGGAGTCAAGACATTAATAATTGCCAATCCTTCATTTTTCAAATTCGCCCTCAAATCAATTTGATTGCTGTCAGGTTTCACAGCAGCAAACGGCAACTCAACAGGCAAACTTCCCTGAACCTCAATCGGTTCGACTTGAGTCACCAAAGCGCTGCCGCCAAAATTGAGGCGGGCGTTGCTGTAACTAAAACTGCCGTCGGCTTGTTTAATCGGTTCTCCGTTTAGCGTACCGTCAACCAAACTCAATTCTCCGGTGGCCTGCGGGTTCTGTCTCTTATACACATCT
>PVWI01000524.1 GCA_003003725.1 filamentous cyanobacterium Phorm 6
CCCCAAACGACTAGATCAGAGAATGCGCCGAGGATCGGGTAAAATATGAAATCGTTCCAAAACCTTAAAATCTAAAATCTAAAATACAGATATGCCTAGAACTCCCAGCGAATACTCCGTGCACTTGCTGCTTGAGGGCGGCCACCGCGAAGAAATCCGTTTCGCAACGCTACAAGATTTTCAACTGTGGTATAGCAAAACCCTGGTTCCCAAACAAGATTCATCAGAATTTCTCAATGTCCCGATCAAAAATATTCAAGGCGAATACATGGTAGTTCGGCCTACCAGCGTTGTCGGAATTCGGGTTGAACCGATATTTAGTTCTAGCATTGATCGATATGATGAGTAAGCAAAGCGATCGATTGAGTAGGAAAGATGGGAAATTCAGCAAGATTTTTTGCTATCAGCTATTGGCGATTGCCTGTTGCGTTTTGGCGATCGCATTTTCGATACCCGCGGTTGCAATTCCGGCGCTGCAACCAATTAGTGTAAGTCAATTGCAGGCGAGTGAGTTGGATTCGATCGCCTTTGATGCTCAAATCTGGGGCGAAAATGGTAAACCGGGGGATAAGCAATTGCTGTTAAGGTCGATCGACCACAGCCTCGGTTATCTCAACTCCCAGGCTGCTGCAAGTGCTTACAGCCGCTATCCAGTGGCAGGTATTACGCGCGATCGAGTTCGGCGATCGCTCGATCGATTCCGCCAATTAGTAGTCAGTTCTACAACTCCATCACAACTCCAGGAATCTGTCAAGCGGGAATTTGTGTTTTATAAGTCGATCGGTAAAGACAACAAAGGCACAGTTGCATTTACGGGTTATTTCGAGCCGACTTACCAGGCATCTCGCACGCCTAATTCCGAATACCGTTACCCCCTCTACAGAGTGCCACCAAACATCGGTTCTTGGGCAAAACCTCACCCAACCAGATTAGATTTGGAAGGTGCGGATGCTTTGCAGGGAAGTAAAGGATTGTTGCGGGGATTAGAATTAGTCTGGTTGCGCGATCGCTTCCAAGCATTTCTGGTGCACGTCCAAGGTTCCGCGAAGTTGCAGCTAACAGATGGTAGCGTGATGACAGTGGGTTTTGCGGGGAAAACCAGTCAGAGTTATACAGGTGTCGGGCGAGAATTAGTTAAGGACGGCAAGTTTACTTTAGAACAGCTAACATTGCCCAAACTAACGGAATATTTTACCAATTTTCCCGCAGATATGGACAAGTATTTGCCGAAGAATCAAAGCTTTGTGTTCTTCCGAGATACTAACGGAGCACCCGCTACGGGAAGCATTGGAGTGCCTGTAACTGCCGAAAGGTCGATCGCCACCGATAAAGTCTTAATGCCCCCCGGCGCGCTAGCATTAATTAGCACGAAACTGCCCTATCCCAATGCTGCGGGGAAACTCGAACAAAGTGCCGTGAATCGGTTTGTTTTGGATCAGGATACGGGTGGTGCAATTAAAGGCGCGGGCAGAGTTGATGTATTTATGGGGACTGGAAACCTGGCGGGCGATCGGGCGGGTTATATCAACTCTACTGGAGAACTGTATTATCCGCTTTTAAAGTAGATAAAACAATCTGCCTTCATCTCCATCCATCTGCCTTCATCTCCATCCATCTGCGTTCATCTGCGGTAAAAAACTCCCAACGTAAAATGCTAAACAAAATTTGGCAATTCATCAAACAACTAATCCAGCGACTTTTTGGAACCCAACCATCCCCGACTCCCGCCCAACAAAAACCCCTGCCACCAACCCTGACAGACGCCGAATACGAGGCGAAATTCATGGAACTTCTCGAAGGAGTGAATCAAGGCTGGGGTAGGGGAGATGTCGCCGGATTTTTAATTGCTAAAAGCCTCAAAAATGCGGAATTAGCCGCTTGGTTGCGTCGATTTGGCGATCGATTGTCAGAGGGCGAAAGCGGCGGGGATGTCGCCGCTGCGGAGGCGGTCGAATCGCTTCAGGAATTGGCGCAGCGGCTGCTGTTGTTGAGTAGAATTTGTGACGGGGAATTGGGAAATATTGCGA
>PVWI01000525.1 GCA_003003725.1 filamentous cyanobacterium Phorm 6
ATGCTGAGTCGATCGCCCGATCGGCAGAATCGATCGCCCAAGCACAAGAATTCCTCGAATTCGTTCAAAATTAGCTCGCCCCCCAACCCCCGCCCTCAATAAATCAGAGAGCAGCAATTCAGCCACACTGCACTTTAGCCAATTACTAACCTTTGGTAGAGGTCGATGGGATGGCTTTGGCATAAAATTAGCTGTGACGTATTGGCTAACACTCTTGTGAATACAACAACAAAAATAACCGATGTTTGGAGTAAAGTCCAGGCAATGGCCAATGATTTCCTGATTTTATTACCAAATATTGTACTGGCACTGATTGTTTTCGCAATTTTCTGTTTTATTGGCCAAACCCTGAAACGAGCGGTTAGAAAACTAACCAGCGCTCACCGTCAAGCTCGCAATTTAGGATTGGTGCTGGGACGATTAGCACAAGGAGCAACCGTTCTTACAGGATTGTTTATTGCTCTGTCGGTTGTCATTCCCTCCATCAAAGCCAGCGATCTCATTCAGCTATTGGGAATTAGTGGTGTGGCGATCGGGTTTGCGTTTCGCGATATCCTGCAAAATTTTCTGGCGGGTGTTTTGATCCTGCTGACTGAACCTTTCCACATTGACGATCAAATTGTATTCAAAAACTTTGAAGGAACTGTAGAAAATATTCAAACGCGGGCGACGATTATCAAAACCTATGATGGTAGGCGCATTGTAATTCCGAACTCGGAACTATTTACTAACTCTGTGATCGTTAACACTGCCTTTGAAAATCGCCGCTTGCAGTATGACATCGGCATTGGCTATGGAGATGATATTGATACCGCCAAAAAATTAATTTTAGAGGCAATTCATGAAGTTGATGGAGTGCTGAAAGATCCGGCTCCCGATGCGATCGTCGTAGAATTGGCCGGTAGCAGTGTTAACATTCGCGCTCGCTGGTGGGTGCAGCCTCCTCGCCGTGCCGAAATCTTAGATTTTCAAGATCTCGTATTAACTAACATTAAAAACAAGCTAGTAGCAAATGGGATCGATCTGCCCTTCCCAACTCAGCAGATTTTGTTCCACGATCAGACAGAAGACACAGACGGCGATCGCCGCCGTCAGCGGGAAGGCTGGCCCGCCGGACAAGCTGAAGTTCCCAAATCGCGCAGTATCAGCCGCGCCCTCAGACAACTGGCGACAACAGAATCTCAACGCACTAAATCTGAGGAAGGCCAAGTAATTTCAAATAACAAACATACTGAGGGGAAAGATCGGTGAAAAATAGGAAGTTGAGCAACTTGTGGGAGTCCTTAAATTCGAGTTTCTGGTTTGTTCCAAGCGTCATGGTTTTTTTGGCGCTCGCACTTTCGTTCGTCACCATCGGGATTGACCAAAATCAAAAAACCGCGCTGATTGGAGAATTGGGTTGGGCCTATACTCTAGGCCCGAGCGGCTCGCGCGCGATTCTTTCGGCGATAGCCAGTTCAATGATGAGCGTTGCTACCACAGCTTTTTCAATTACAATCGTTGCCCTTCAGCTTGCGTCTTCGCAGTTTGGCCCTCGCTTGCTGCGTAACTTCATGCAAGATAGGGGCAACCAAATTGTGCTGGGAACTTTCATTTCCACATTTGTGTATAGCTTGATGGTGCTGCGAACGATCAACGGGTTAGAAAAACATGAGTTTGTCCCCCACCTTGCAGTAACTTGCGGCATTGGTTTGGCGATCGCCAGCATTGGCGTATTGATTTATTTCATTCATCATTCTGCCTCATCAATTCAGGTCGATCACGTGATTAAATTAGTTGGTATCGAACTTGATAATGCGATCGATCGACTGTTTCCAGAAACTATTGGAACCAGTAAAGCTAAAAACAAGCAGCAAGACAATCCATCGGAGATTTCCGCTGATATTCCAGCTAATTTTGACCGAGATGCCCGTCCAGTTTCAGCAATGAATGGTGGCTACATTCAATCCATTAATAATCACGAACTAATGCAAATTGCCAGCGAGCATAACCTGCTGTTACAAATTCAACAGCGCCCGGGT
>PVWI01000526.1 GCA_003003725.1 filamentous cyanobacterium Phorm 6
ATATTCTCGCTACCGATGCCAGCAAAAACAGTCATCAACCCCTACACACCCAAACAGAAGCAGAAGAAAGTTCCGCTCCAAATCTCATAGCTTCAGAACAGCTACATATCCCAATTTCAGAACCAGCAAATCACGTACAAATTCCCAATTCCTGCATTCCATTTTGTCAGCCAGTCGAAGATGCTTTGCAACAGCAGCTCCAACAAGAGCGACTTTTGAATCAGGTGACAACTCAAATCCGCCAGACTTTAGAATTGCCTGTAATTTTGTCAAAAGCTGTCGAGCGAGTGCGAGATTTTTTAGAAGTAGATCGCCTGTTAATTTATAAATTTGAAAAAGTGCCAGCGCCGCAGAATGGCGAGTTGAATAAAGAAATACCTGGGGCAGTTTCTGCGTCTAGTGAAGTCAACGAAAATTCCGGTGCTTACTTGTATTTAGGTCACGTCACCTACGAAGCTTTAGCTAGCGATGCTATCTCGTCGGTACTGAATTTTAGTGAAAGCGCGCAATGTTTCCCCGATGGAGTCATCGACAGAGAGAAGTACCGCAAAGGTTTAGCTTTGTGCGTCGCGGATGTGGAAAAAAATTACTCTTCGCAGCCTTGTTTTTTAGAGTTGATGCGACGGGCGAAGGTGCGGGCTAAGTTGCTAGTGCCGATCGTAGTTCAAGACGAATTGTGGGGGCTGCTAATTGCCCACCAGTGTACTGTGCGGGAGTGGGAAGAAAGCAAAATAACATTTTTGCGGCAAATAGCAGAACATTTGGCGATCGCCATTTACCAAGCCGAACTTTATGCAGAAGTTCAGCAACAAAAGTGTACCTCAGAACAGCGCGTCATAGAGCGCACGCAAGAACTCCGCGATGCCCTAGCCGCCGCCCAGTCCGCCAGCCTCGCCAAGAGCGAATTTTTGGCAGCTATGAGCCACGAATTGCGCACTCCTCTCACCTGCGTCATCGGCATTTCCGACACATTGCTGCGGTGGTCTTATGGCAAAGTTGGCGCCAAAGAAGTGCCGATCGCCAAGCAGCGCCAGTACCTGCAAACTATCCGAGATAGCGGCGACCACTTATTAGAATTAATCAACGATATTTTAGATTTGTCGCAAGTAGAAGCAGGGAAAGCAGTATTAAAAATCAGTGAATTTTCACTTTCTAAATTAGCTTCTCAGAGTCTGCACGCCCTCAAAGAAAAAGCTGTGGCTAAAGGCGTGGAACTTGTGCAAGAACAGCGAATTAAGCAAGAGTACGATCGCTTCATCGCAGATCCGCGCCGCCTGAGACAAATTCTCTTCAATCTGTTAGGAAATGCGATTAAATTCACTCCCGAAGGCGGGCGAGTCATCCTGCGAGTTTGGGTAACAGAAGATCAAAATCGAACGCCAGCAGTGCGACAGCCCGGTACTGCACCCGCAGGTAGCACCGCTGTTTTTCAAATCAAAGATACTGGCATTGGAATTCCCGAAAATCAGCGATCGCTCTTGTTTCAAAAATTCCAGCAGTTAGATTCCCCCTACCGCCGCGAATACGGCGGCACCGGTTTGGGATTGGCATTAACTAAACAATTAGTAGAGCTTCATGGCGGCGCGATCGAAGTCAACTCTACAGTTGATGTCGGCTCAACTTTTACTGTTTTCATACCGATCCAAACTCAAAGCAAAGATGAATCCACAAAATTCAAATATGAAAAATCAAATTCATCTTTACCGCTGCACTCTTCCTCCCTGCGAGGCAGCATCGTCCTCGTCGAAGAAGATGAAGAAACTGCCATGCTAATTTGCGATATCCTGACAGCAGCAGGACTGCAAGTAGTGTGGATGATTGAAGGTTCGGCGGCGGTAGAACAAATTGAACTTTTGCAGCCCAATGCTGTGATTGTCAATATGCGTTTGCCTGGGATGAATGGCTGCGAAATAATCCAACAACTGCGCCAAAAACCAGCTACAGAAAATCTTAAAATCCTGGCTTTAAGCGCCCAGGAAATTCCTGCCGATCGAGTATCTTTCGTGACAG
>PVWI01000176.1 GCA_003003725.1 filamentous cyanobacterium Phorm 6
CCCTCAAATTTACCGAAACAGGTGGGAAAATCGGACTAAAAGTAAATCTTTGGGAAGGCTGGCTGGCCTTCACAGTTTGGGATACAGGCATCGGCATCCCCGCCGACAAACAGCACCTGATCTTTCAGAAATTCCAACAGTTAGAAAGCCCCATGACTCGGCGATTTCAAGGAACCGGACTAGGACTGGTACTAACTCAACGTTTAGCGCGGCTCCACGGCGGAGACGTTTCGTTTATTTCCTCAGAAAACCAAGGCTCTGAATTTACCCTACTGCTGCCGCCTAATCCTCCGGGAAACAGTACGGAAGAATCCCCAGGAAGCACGGAGGCCGAGTCAGAATTCTCAATGCCAAAATATCAGACTCCGATCGCCAATTCTCGCTCTCGTTTAGTATTAATTGTCGAAGCAGTTCCCAAATATATCGAAGATTTAACCAACGTCCTCTCCGGTTTGGGCTACCAAGTAATCATCGCCCGTTCCGGCACCGAAGCGCTGGAAAAAGCGCGCAGGTTCAGTCCCGAAGCGATTTTCCTCAACCCGCTGCTGCCGCTGCTGTCCGGTTGGGACGTGCTGACGCTGCTCAAGAGCGATCCAGATACCCGATCGATTCCGGCGATCGTCACAGCCACCAGAGGCGAAAAAGAACGAGCTTCTGTCAACCGCGCCGAAGGCTTTTTGAGCTTGCCTGTCCAAGAACCAGCTTTGCGACGGCTGCTAGACTCGATCGCCCGTCCCGATGACAATACCAGGAAAGTAACAAGTTCTTTAACCGTGTTGTGGATCAGCCCGCAAAACAGTTCCTGTCAAGGCTCGGCATTACTCCTCAACCCCACTTACTGTCGGGTTTTAGAAGCAGACGACCTCGGCCAAGCAGAACTGGTAGCGAGAATTTGGCGGCCCGATGCGATCGTCTTGGACAGTACGAATCAACTGGAAAACCCCTTAGCTTTTATCGAACAGTTAAGTCGGTCTCGAAACTTGGGTTCTCTCCCCTTAGTAACTTTAGACCCTGCAACGACGCAACTAGCAAATCAAGTCAAAGGGTTGTCGGTATTTCCCTGTTTAGCGGGCAGCAGTCGCGACGGAACTGGGTTAGTACCAACTGCATTGTGGCAAGTGATTCAAGTAGCGGCTGGCATGAGTTGGAAGCCCAGCATTTTGTTTGCCGACATTTCGAGTTTACCGGACTTGCACCGCGCGGCTTCGGGGAATGCGACGGGAGAATTAGACAATCGCGATCGATCGACTGTGGCCGAGATTCCGATTCCCAGTTCTCAGTTTTCTAGTCCCAACTTTCAAGCTTTGATTCAGTACATCCAAACCGCAGGATTCCGAGGGGCGATCGCCCCCTGTTGGACAGAAGTTTTGCAGCAGTTGCAATATCAAAGCGTTGACTTAGTTTTGCTGTGTTTGCGAGATGCCCCCTCAGCATCCCCCGCTATGTTGCAAGCGCTATCGAACCTGCGGCAAATGGCAGTAAAACTGCCAATTTTAGTCTGGGATTATCGGTCTGCTGTAAATTCGGAATCTCGACAGGCGATCGACTTTCTCCTGCAAGAAGTATCTGCCAAAATTCTGCCTTCTTCCTTGTCAGCAGCACAATTGTTAGACAAAATCCAACAGACTTTATTAACTCAATAAAGATTGCTAAAAATGAACAATTTCCCAGGTTTGTAGTGAGGACTTCAGTCCTCTCTAAAGCAGTAAATCAAAACTATTATTCTTGAGCGCAAAAGGTTGGTAGTGAGGACTTTAGTCCGCGCGAAAAAATCGGACTAAAGTCCTCATTACCAACCACTTTTATTGTAGTAATTCAAGGTAAACTAAAATTACTGAAGTCAAGTAAAAAGGAAGAAATTTCCCGGTTTGTAGTGAGGACTGAAGTCCTCTCTAAAACAGTGAATAAAAAATTTTATTCCTGAACAAAAACAGAATTTGGGAACTATTTAAATCAAACCCGCAAAACGTTGCGAGTCAGGAATTAATATCAAAAATCAAGAATATAGGTTATTATAGGCGATCGAGAAACCATTATATTTTTTGCTGGGGCTGATCGCGTGCCTAATCGTCTTCCTCTACTATCTCTGCTGCTCGCACTTGGTTTGTGGACAATGCCCAAGCCTGTCATCGCCCAGGCACTCCTGCCTTACACCATACAAATTGACTCGGCCGCGCTCGAACAAACAGCCTTGAGCCTTGCAGAAGAAGCCGTCCAGCTAGCCAGACTCCAGCAGTACCAACTGGCAGTACCCAGAGCCGAACTCGCCACACAATTAGCCCCCAAGAATGCTCAAACTTGGACTTTGTTAGGCAGCTTGTACCTTCAAGTCGAGCAGCTTGATAAAGGTATTGTGGCTTTGCAACAAGCTCAATCCCTCGCGCCCGAAAATGCCTCAATTAAATTTGTTTTGGGAGAAGCACACTTTCGACAAGCCAAGTATGACAAAGCAGTCGAATACTTGCAAGCTGGTTTGAAAATAAAACCGGATACTCCAGGTGCATTATTTGATTTGGGCAATGCTTTTTACAAGCTCAAACGCTTTGACAATGCGATCGCTCAATACGAAAAAGCCTTTGCTTTAGAAAAAAACCTGTGGCCTGCTATCAACAACATCGGATTAGTCAAATACGAAATGGGTGATGCCGATGGTGCTATCAAACGCTGGGAACAGGCGATCGCGATCGACAAAGAAGCCGCAGAAGCAATGCTAGCTCTAGCAGTAGCATTGTACGGCAAAGGCGACAAAGCAAAAGGCTTAGCAATGGGAGAAGCAGCCCTGAAACTCGACAGACGCTATGCCACTGTAGATTTTCTCAAAGAAAACCTCTGGGGCGATCGTTTGATCGCAGATACCCAAAAATTCTTAGCAACTCCCGAAATGAAAGCAGCACTCACTAAAATTCAAGACGCCCCACCGCCTCCCCAAATGTCGCCCTAAGCTGATTATCAGCCCAATTTAACTATGACACCCACCGATCGCCTCGCCCCCCTAAGCTGGAAAGAATTAGAAACCCTCACAGACTTTGAAATCGATCGCACCAACGGCCCCACCAACGCCCAATCCCGGTTGCGCCTGTTCGGAAAAACCGAATCCGATGTGCGAGTCACCCTCTACCGCGACAACCACGCCTGGTGTCCCTATTGCCAAAAAATCTGGCTGTGGCTAGAAGAAAAACAAATTCCCTACCGTATTGAAAAAGTTACCATGTTCTGCTATGGGGACAAAGAAAGTTGGTACAAGCGGAAAGTGCCATCGGGAATGCTACCCGCGATCGAGCTAGACGGCCGCATCATCACCGAAAGCGATGACATCTTAATCGCCCTAGAACGAGTCTTCGGCCCCTTGGGTTTGGGCATGGAAAACCCCCAAGTGCTTCCCCTGCGACAGCTAGAGCGAAAGCTGTTTAGTGCTTGGTGCTCTTGGCTGTGCCGCGTCAGTACAGGCGGAGCAGATCAACGTAACCGCAACCAATTCACCAGCGTTGTCGCCCAAGTCGAAGCAGCACTCTCGCGCACGCCCGGCCCTTATTTCCTTGCTGAATTTGGCACTGCGGATGTCATCTTTACGCCCTATGTCGAACGCATGAATGCCAGTCTTTACTACTACAAAGGCTACTCCCTGCGAGAAGAAAACCCGCGCTTTGCTGACTGGTTTGCAGCGATGGAAAGTCGCCCCACCTATCGCGGTACTCAAAGCGACTTCCACACCCACGTCCACGATTTACCGCCTCAGATGGGCGGCTGCTGGGAAAACGGCGAACCCCAGATGCTACTCAACAAAGCCCGCGTGGACAATGGCCCTTGGGCCGGATTACCAGACGTGATGTACCCAGAACCGGAAACCTCTCGGACAGAAGCACTTCAGCGCGTGATCAAGCATCAGCGCAACATTGTTAAAGTCAATCCTGCGGATGACAATTTATTTGATGAGGCTTTGCGTTGTGCTTTAACTTTGATGATGACTGGGGAAGTTTGTAAGCCTCCGGCTGGTTCGGATGGGGCTTTGCGATATTTGCGCGATCGGGTGAATGTGCCCCGCGATATGTCGATCTACGCGGCGAAGCGTTTGAGGGAAGCTTTGGAGGAAACGGCGGCTTTGGTGGGTGATGGCCAAGGTACTCCGATTCTCGCGAAACATCGGCGAGATCAAGATCCGGCTAATTTTGTGTAGTGTTAATCCGTAGGGTGCGTCGCTGCGAGATTTTGGATATAACTTGTAGATTATAGATGGCGACGCACCCTACTTGCTACAAATACGACATTACAAATTTGTGAGGTACTATGAGATTATTTACTAAGTTGTTTCAGAGGCTATAGATATGGTTTCAGTATCCAACAACCAACCAACAATTATTCGTACAGAGCGCGGACTGACAATTTCAGGTACGCGCATCACTCTCTATGATGTCATGGACTACTTGACGGCTCAGTATCCCCGGAAATTTATCCGTTCCTTGTTTGACTTAACAGACGCTCAGATTGACGTTGCTTTATCTTACATTGAGGCAAATCGTGCAGAAGTCGAAGCAGAGTATCAAGTTGTTTTAAAGCAAGCTAAGGAAATTCGGCAGTATTGGGAAGAGCGCAATCGCGAACACTCTGCCCGCGTTGCAGCGATGCCACCCAAACCAGGTCGAGAGGCTCTTTGGGCCAAACTCCGAGAGCAGAAAGCCAAACACGAACTAGAAGCATGAATTTTCTGATCGATCACAATCTCGGAGGTCATGCAGAGATTTTATTGGGCAATATTGCGAGTCAAGGCTGGTTAAATCTACTCCCAATTCGTTTTGTCACTTTCAAACAGATGAATTTGTCGATCGACAGTAACGATCGAGTTGTTTGGCGACTTGCTCAGGCAAATCAAATGATTTTGCTTACTGCCAACCGCAGCATGAAGGGTGAAGACTCCCTAGAACAGGTGATCCGAGAAGAAAATACAGTGGATTCCCTGCCTGTGATTACAATTGGAGATGCCGATCGATTTTTAGGCGATCGAGTCTATCGAAATCCTTTTATATTCTCGTAAGTAATTAAAATACGGCGTTGCTTAATGAGGGCATGAAAAAAATAAGTTGAAAATCCCGAAGCTTTGTGGATAATGGTTTCTATGACTTGCATATTTAGCCTTTCATACCGTCGCTCAAGGCCGAAAATACTTCCCAAAGCTTAGCCGGCACTTCTCCACCTTCAATTGAAATACCAATTTCCTTCAGTCGCTTAGCTTTATTAAAAGGATCGCCCGACAAAAAGTTATAGCTACTAATTATCGCCCTTTCATCCACGATAAAAACTTTAGAGTGGCAGCCTTGTTTATACTCCAAAACCCCTTTAATTTCTGCCACCTGTTGTCGAAAATCTGTTTCTTTTTGTCCTAACCTTTCTTTATCACCATATAATACCATTAAAGACTCTAGATCGTTTGAATGCTTCTGCAAGGGATTTATTAACCTGAATCCAGCCACTTCTTTGTCAGGATCTATTTGGTGGGAAACCACAAGACACCGTTTTTGAGCCTTTTGAAGGTATTGTCGCATTAGTGCTTCATGCTCGCGAGCGTGTACTATACGAACAGTTGAGGTTTGCAACTTATCAGGTTTTTGCATCTCGTCGGTCTTATCTAAGTCTATTTGCTCTTGCAAATCTGCTGCTATTTGCTGCCAATGACCAGGAGCATTTGATGATAAACTGTTTTGTCCAGTATCCCATAATCCAGCAACTGAACGGCATAAATCTGCTAGTAATCCTGGATGACGCAAGCGGAGAGTAACATCACTACCATCAAAGTCAGCGAGGGTGGCTTCTACTTTCGTGGGTTTAGATAGCCAGTTGTAAGAGCCTAAGTAAGCTTGGTATCCTTCTTCAGTGTCATAGATTAGGAGCTTAGCGTGCGAATCTGTAGGCTCTTTGTTAAATTGCAAATTTCCGCTTGTCTTCTTCGCTTTTTTTTGGAGTTCCTCAAGCCATTCTTTTGTTCGTTTCTGCGAGTTATTAGTGTCTCTATAGCCCCACAGTAAGCTTACATTCACACCTCGTTCTAAAGCTTTCATGACCCACTCTTCTACCTCTGATAAATTCTCTATCTTGAGAAAAGCCGAGGCAATCAATATATCTTTCTTTGCTTCTTCAGTTAAAGCTTTTTTCAAGTGTTGAAAATGATCGGTGTGGGTCAGCAGCAGGTCATTTAAATCTATTTTGGTTGAATAAGTACCAGCAGAAACTTCTGATGTCGGCCTTGTACGACCGCCTGATCGCACGCCTTCATAGCTTGATTTGGCTAATTCTGGATGTTTTTGAGCAAACTCTTCAGCTTTCTCTAGTAAAAGCTGTTTTAAACTGCCTTCCCAATAATCAGGCAACCCAATCACCCGTTGTTGTTCTATGTCTGCATTCATGGCTAACCAATAATAATCTTGAGAAACTAGCACTGGAGGAGCTATGAAACGGATACGTTCCCCACCATGTCTGCGAAGAAGGTGCTGTACCTGTTCTATACCTAAGCTATTATCTATTATCTTGATCGGCAGTTTGCACCCACTATCCCAAACAGTTTTTTCGTAGATTTTATTGTCTTTAAGCTGATTAGTGTTTTGATAAATAATTTCATTAGGGGAAACAAGACCACCCGTAAAACGCTCCATAAGAATAAAAGCCATTTCCGAACGAATGCTAGTTCCTGGTGGTAGCTTATCCTCTGGTGTATCAAGGACAGCAGTTCCCTGAACCGTAAGGATAAAACTGCCTTCTTTATTGTTACCAATGGCAATCCATCCGGCTTGAGCAAGTGTAACGAGAACTTCCACAAGAAGTCGATTAGGGAGGCAAAAGATGTTCTGTAAATCTTGAATTGTTTTTGCCCCTTCTTCTTTAAAAGCACGGAGTACCAACTGGTCTAATTTGGAATATGGTCTACCTTCTGCTAACTCATATTTGACTTGATACCGATTCAATGGTAGGAGCAGTGTCACCATATTAAGCCTCTTGATGTTTGACTATTTCGTTGTAAGGAATTTTGAGAGCACGACCGCTGGCAAATCCCTCATCCAACATCTGGAAGATGTTTTTCCATTCCCAAAGAGAGTCATGATGATTTTCTATATTAACACCTTCTAAATGCCACTCAAAAAATTTCCAGCTTCCCACTAGCACTAATAGCTTCTCTGCGCGAGACAGTAGCACGTTTAGACGTTTCGCTTCCTTAAGAAAACCCATTCCGTCTGGAAGTTTGTCGGCGTTTGATAATATACGATTGTTGCGAACCAAGCTAATAATAACAATGTCTGCTTCATTACCTTGGAAAGAATCGACGGTATGTACGAGTGACGGTGGGTTGTTTCTCCCTTTGCTAGCCCGGAGGTTTTCTTTGGGAACTATTTCAGGAGACAATTGGAGTTGATTCAACTCTTTTCTTAACAAGGCTACTTGCTGAGCGTAGGGAGAGAGTACGGCAACTTTTAGCAGTTGGTCAGGAGCTTTATCATAGCGAAGTTGACTCAAAAATTCTTTGACTGCTTTAACTTCAAAGGGATTAGTGTAACGTGGCTTAGCGTTATTCCCTCCCTCTTCCTCATATTCAGGGTCATCACCATACCAAGGGATATCAATCCAAACTACTGCTTTGTCTTTTATATTCCCAGGCGCTATGAAGGGATGGCAAACTCTTGATTTTGGATTTCCTTCGTCATCTGTGACAGGTTGATTATAGATATTTTCTTCATCGTACAGCTTATCCTCGTTGTAAAAAGTTCTGAAAATTAAGTCCCCAATAGTTGGGTGCATTCGATACTGCATAGATAGCCTGCCAGATGCCGCTCCTTCAGACTGGGTAGTGGTCATTTTTTCTTGTCCATACGCTAGAGCGCGTAAATTTTCAAACAGGTACTCAAAAGTAGTCAGCCTGTCTTTAGCATATTTGATGAAATCATTTTTAGCTTGATCTTCTTTGTCTTTCCAATTCCGCAGCCAATCGTTGTCTAGCAAACTTCGATCGCGACGAGGCAGTTTGTCCACATCCTTAACTACTCGGTCTAAGTTTTTAAGGCATTCAAGGTAGTCAGTGTAACGATATGGCGGTAGTTGTTTGTGATCTCCCAGAAGCATCCAGCGATGACCTGCCTGAAGTGGGAGTGCAAGCTCAAAGCCATGTGCTTTTCCTGCTTCTTCTACAATTGACCAGTCAAAAGACTGGTTGCTATTTGCCAATTTTTCTAAGTCTCCAGCAGTGGTGGTGCAGTAAACGATGTTGGCTCCACGTTTCACAAGTTCTTCAAACTCGGCAAGTGCAGGTTCTGCTGCTGAGGATTTAGCCTCAAGCATCTGTTTGAGGATTTCAGACCACTCCTGTTGAATTGCAGAAGGTAAGGAGAGTTCGGATAACTGATCAGAGGTTTTTTGAAGCAACTCTCGGCTAACTTGTTCTACAGTACCTTCAAAATTGCCTTCAGCATCGTCTCCTACCCCAAGACGAACAGCAATTGGTTTTTGGGCATTATCCACATCGCGAAAAGCCTCGTTCCATACCTTGTCCCTGAGAACGTCTACAGCGGAGTGAGCCGGAGCAGTTACTAGAACCTGTGCGACTGGATCTTCATCGATAATTTCTCGCAGCAAATGAGCTACAAGGGTAGTCTTACCAGTACCGGGGGGCCCTTGAAGGGTGTAGATTGGGCGTACTCGCAGGATATCTTGAATTGCTGCTTTTTTGGATTTGTCTAAGCCTGCGCTATCTAATCGATCCAGCGGTGGTATCCACTTAGTATCCATTGGTCTTGGAGTTGCGAGGGCCTGTAGTAAATATGAATGATCCTCTAAGCGGTCAATAGCATCTTTGCGACGCTGGATCACCCTGATTTGAGCAGAAAGATTCCAACTACGCAAGTAGCCTGATTCTGGTACAAGGTTTTCCGGTACTCGATCAGAGGTAGCGCGTCGCAGTTCTGCATAGTTCTGTTGGCGATCGATCTCCACAATTTCCCAGGCTTCGTTTTTTGGTCTTCGACGAATAGTCAGGGAATCTTCGTCGGTTAGCAGAAAGAATTTGCAATCTGTTCTCCCAGAGTCCCACTCTCGTTGGAGAAATTCTAGCATTCCCCCTCTAATCTCGCAGAATGAAGATACTGGGCGAGCACGCTCTCTTTCTTCAATGCGAATACACTCATCTGTACCTTTTTTGTTACGCTCCTTAATGCGATAAGCAAAAATTTCTGCATCCCGCATCAGAAGTTCTAATTGATTAGTACATTGCAGAAATTCTCGGAATTTGGCTAGAGGTTCGCGGAGAGCTTTTTTATCATCAATTTGAGGGAGGAAATCTTTCCAACTCGGACTTTGAGCATTGGGGTTTTTCTTGGTTCTGGCTTCGCTAATTGTTATAACTTCAACCGAAGTATCTCTCAATTCTTTAACATTTTCACCATCACTACGTCGTAGTTCTCCAGGAGCAACAGCAAAGGCAATATCCCAAGTACCTGCATGACCAGGTTGTTCTTGATACTGATCTATCAAAAGAGTAATTCGTTGCCCAACCAACACATAAGTGTTTTGTCCGAGTACGGGATAGAGCTTGGCATTCTCAAAATTTTCTCTAAAAAAATCCTTTAGTCTGTTTATATGTAAATGGGTCAAATGGTTATAATTTTCATCTGGTTTACTTGAATTGGGAACAAAACCCCCCTGGCGTGCAGCATCGCTAATTTTTTGGTTTTTTGGATCGAAGGCTAACTTAAGTGGCTGTTCCTTCTTATTAGTAGCAATGCCAATTTGTAGCTTATTTATAATGTCGCCTATCTCTCGGATAATTTCTGTGCTAAACCTGAGACGCTCTTCAGGTCGAATGTTAATAAATTGTTGAATCAAACCAACCTCAACAGGCAATAAATTGCTATAGTTGCTTTCCAGCCTTTGAAAAACTTGCCTGTGGAGTTCTTTTGGCGAGGATTTATCTTGATCTTCTAACTCTTTATAAAAACATCGAGCTGCTAGCATACCGAAGGCATACCAGTCAGTGTCGAAAGTATAGCCAATTGCGTTCTCATCCGAAAATTCTGGGGGAGTGTTCCAACCTTGAATGGGTGAATTATGTGACGCATTACCTAAACGAACGCTCCATTCAAAGCCGCCCAGTCGCCAAGAGTCTGGGCCTTGGTTCTCAGCAAAGTAGATATTTTCCGCGCAGATATTCCGATGAATAACCTGCTGTCTGTGAAGTAATTCGATTCCAGCAGCTATTTGTTGAAATCCCTGCCATATTTGTTTGCGAACTTCGGGTTTCTTCATCTGATTAATTTGTAGCCACTTGCATTTTTGCCATCGGCTATCCTGACGATTGGTAAATGCTGTAGCTAAGGTTTCATAACCGTTACAGTCGCTTTTAAGCACCATTACAAATGCTCGGTAATCGCGATCTATACCAGCGTCGTACAGGGTGAGAATAGATTCTTCGGCGCCTGGGGAACTACTCAAACGGTATAAGGTGCGTAGCTGGTTATCCCAAATACGGCGCAAAACCTCATTTGGCTCTTTTTCTGGATAGCGTTGTAGCTTAATCAAGTAGTCAGAATAATCTTCATCTTGACCTAACCAAGATTCGCTACCATCGATAGCATTTAGTTTATGGTTTAGCTTGTACCGTCCATGTAAAAGGCAGTTATTTGGCTCATCACTATCTTGAACTAGCAATTCGTTAGGCTGTGGTGTGTCAGCCTGTGTATCGTTCTGGTTGTCTTCACTGGCAACTGTTGGAGTCTCAACAGGTGTCTTGTCTTGAGCCACTTCTACAGAAGTAGATGTAGCTTCTGATTCAGTTAATGATACGCTAGACTCATCTGTATTTTTTTCAATTGTTCCTATTAGTTCTACTGTTTCTTCAGGTGACTTTTGGGATGCGCTCTCAGTTGAAACTTGCTCGGAGTTACTAGCTTTTTCGATCGCTGTTGGCAGTATTAACTCATCTTCAGCTATTACGTTTTCTTCAGAAGGTACTTGAACACTAACTCCACCAGGAAGTTTTTCTATACTAGAAGTTGCCGCAACTTCGCTTAATTCTCTCATAGAGGGAGTTTTATTACATTCGGCAGTAGTAATTGCAGGGCTTTCTGGCATCAATTCCTCTGAAATGCACAAATGTCCCATCAAGGCTGCCACAGATAGTTCTTCCCCGGATTTGGGAAATGATTCTTTGACGACTGTTTGTAGGTTAGACAAATCTCTGTAGTCCGAAGTCTCCCTGCGTTCAACCAGCTCAAGCAATGCTGCCAATGGATGCTTTCCTACAGCCAAGGATTCGATATCCTCACGCAAATCTATACATTTAGAATCCTTAGCAATGGTATGGCGAAGTTCGCTAGCCTGCTGCTGACATTCCTGTAGAGCGGGAAAATCGACGCGATCGCGTTTAATAATGGCAAGAATGCGGTCTAGAACCTGCAAGGCATTTTTGCGTACTCTCTCATTTTCTGCCTCTTGAAGTTCCTGAAGCAAAATATTAATCTCGTTGAGAGAAACTATTTCGTCAAGCGTTTTAGTTAGGGAAATTGGTAGAGAGCTAGCCGCCTCAAACACTTTATGACGTAACTCTAGAATGTTAATGCAACAGCTTCCAAGTGATTCAATCTGTTTTTTATATTGGAAAATATCGTAATTTTCTATATCTTGATTTCCTTGGGATAGCTGCTCACTGAGTTGAGAAAATTTTTGTGCCAGAACCTCGAATTGCTGACGTAAGTCTACCGCATCTTTTTCCATATCTTTTTATTGTTAATTAAAATTTGAGCAATTCAAATTTCCGGGTAAATACTGTATAACAGTATCCAGTATTAAATTATTACTGTTTCTAAGCAGCGTGCAAGTGTTTTGATTTTTAACGTCCTAGCTTCCGAAAAGCGGCTCTCTAGATTATAACTGGTGTAAAACTATTCTATATTCTAGCAGGTAGATATCAATTGGGTCGGCTCTCTTTGAGTTATGATGATAACCCTGACTGATTAATGAATCCAAAGCCTTACAGGGTTTAGCATTCGCCATGCCCGACGCTATATGTCCCCAAAATAGATTTTCCCCATAAATCCAACAAAACCCTTGAGCCTGACCAGGAATACAGTAAAACTAGAACTCTTTACAAGATTCCAACGCCGCCACTAGCTACTGCTGGGTGATGTAGAGCGATCGCGCTGTCCCACTCTCCAAATCGAAATAGGTAGCAAACCGTTTGAGATTGCCCGCAACCATCCGATACAGGTAATCCGCCGCCTCAGCCGCCACCCGGACATTCACGCGATCGCTCTGCACGTTCAGCACTGCCATCTCAGCACAAGATAGGTTGTTTGTCAACTCTTCTGGTTTCGATTTCACAAGGTCAAGAGCCTGGAGCAGTTGTTTGCGATCGTCCTTTTTGTGCATTCCGGCCAACGAATTAGCACCAAAAAACTCTGCAAACACAGTAATTTCAGCGCAGTGATACTGTTCATTCTCTCGAAATTTTGAAGGGGTAAAAAGTTAAGCTTTAAAGCTTAACTTTTTAGCTGATATCTAAGCAACCTCTACGAACACACCGCTGCGAGCAAACTCCTCTTCTTCAGGACTAAAGACTGGAGCTCGATCGACAAGATCAGGGTCAAAGTAATATGTCTCTTGTAGGAATTGTCCGGTGACGATCGCCTCCTCCAACTCCTTGATATAATCTTGGGCAACTAAGCAGGCCTCCTTGATGCCTTCCTCATCCCGCTTATCCAACAGTTTTTGCAATGTTGCTCTCACCCCTGTCAGTCGTGCCGATGGCTTGAGCATACCGTAGAGGCGATACATTCGATCGGTGGCAATGCTGATGTGTTTGAGGGCTTTGGCTCGTGCTAGCTCAGAGTCAATGCTGGGCCAATAACGGGTGGTGTAGAATGCTTTCTCATCCTTGTGATACCACTCCTCCGATCGCGCAATTGATGAGGAGACAGTATTGTGCAGCTTCCAGAAGAATAAGCGCAGGGAATCGCCATCTACTACGGTGGACAGCTTTGCCTCCATTGATACCTCAAAGTTATTCAGAAGCGGGTCGCGCCCAAGCACAAGGTACTCCACAGGGTAAGTAGTCAAACAAAATTAATTACACAAATCAAATAATATGATATACTCAAACCATCAAGTTTTATTTAAAGAGGT
>PVWI01000177.1 GCA_003003725.1 filamentous cyanobacterium Phorm 6
GTATTAGCATTTATTTGCTCCATAAAATCAGATTCAGGCACGACGACTACAATGATCCAATCGATGCCTCTACCATCATTCAGGGGTAGCAACTGAACAAACTGCCGTTGACTGTTAAGACTAAAATCTAACTGTTCTGATTTTTTAATTTTGTCAAAGCCGCCAAACTTTTGCTGCAAATATTTAGCGGTCTCCCGCACAAATGGTTCGCGACTTTCCACTGCCGCAATCATCTTCTGATCTTTACCTTTTCCTTTGATTAGTGGCTCTTTTGTTGAACTAGAAATCATTGAACCCGATCGCTCCATCACAAAAGCCTTACCTGTTTTACCAATAGACAAACTTCCCAGAAATCCCCTTAAACTTTCTGAGAGGACAACAAGAGTGGCACAGACACCCACAAGTTTACCTTCTGAGTCATAGACAGGTTCGCTGGCAGTAATTGCAGGCTTGCCATTGTTGAGAATATTCACAAAAATATTGCTCCAAGTAGGCTGCCGTGCTTTCACCGCCGAAATATACCAGGGGCGTTGGCGAGGATCGTAAGAAGAGTTTACCTGTTCTAGGAATTTTTGCCGATCGCCCCAATTATCCATTTCATAAAAAGAAAAATGATAGTTTGTTTCTTGATTACTCGCAGTCATCGCGATTTTTGACTCTCGACGAGTCGCACCCAGATAATATCCTTGAGCATCGCCACAATAGGATGAAAAAACAAAAGGGGAGATTTGCACTTGGGTTAAAAATTGCTTAGCGTTGCGGCTATTCACCATGTCGATGTGGCCCTGTGCAAAAGCGACTGAATTCACACGATTGATATCATGAGGTTTGTTGATATATTGCTTGAGTTCTCCTTCAATGCGTGCTATTAGTTCCTGACGAAGTTGACTCGCCACATCGTTAACCGCTTTTTGTCCATTGCGTAAGGAAAGCCAACCGGTTAAGCTCACTGCTGTAAAGATTTGTAAAACAAATGGAACAACAAGAACACCGCGCAGAGGAATTTTTAGACAATTCACAGTTGGAGGCATAGATGATAATGCTTAGTAAGTTTCTGTAGGGTGCGTCGCGATCGAGTAATTCAACCCAGAGCGACAATCTCATGGCGACGCACCTGACAATCACGGCGGTGCGTCGCCATGAGACTATGAGAGATTACCGAAAAATTTGCCAGCGACGCACCCTACTTTCTGGGGGTCTTGTTCCAGAAAGAAGGCTTGAGGGCCGCTGGCGATAATCTCGCTGACGCTGTTGGGTGGAAAAATTTCTAGCAGTTCAGAAACATCGCCCCGGATACCTTCTTCTGCGCCTATATCATAATTGATAGCGTCGGTCACTTGGGAAGTTAAACCGCCAAATAAGTCGAGGATGATTTCTTCGCACCCGGAGATTTTGTCCTCTACTAATTTAATGGCTTTTTCTAGATTGTTCAACTTTGGCTAAAGGTGATAAGTAGTTGGTATAGAACCATTTAATGTGATAATTATATCAGTATATCAAACTGAATGTTGCCGGCTCAATCCCTTGAGAGTGGATACCAACTTGGTTACACTAATGATATTGCCGAGGGCATGAGTGGCGGGCCTGTATTGGATAGTTATGGTAAGTTGGTGGGGATTAATGGCAAATCGAAATATCCTTTGGGGGGAATTGATGTGTTTAAGTTGGCGGATGGGAGTGTGCCTTCTCAGGGTGTTTTTCGGCAGATGGAAGCTTTGAGTTGGGCGATTCCGATTGATACTTTTCAGGAGTTGGTGAGTCATCTGAAGGCATGATTATTCTTAGCTAGTCGCTACGGTTCGGATAGTTTTTTCACGTTGTCAACAGCTTGTTGATACCAAAAGCCTGTATCCCCTTGTTGCTTATACAAATCAGCGGCTTTTTGGTAATCTTGGATTGCACTCTGTTTGTCGTCAAGAGTAGATTTGAGAGTACCCCGATTGTGGTAGGCAATAGCATTGTTAGGATTAAGCTGAATAGCCTGATCGTAATCTGCGATCGCCTCTTGGTTTTTCCCTAGGTCAAATTTGACATAACCCCGATTGTAGTAGGCATCAGCATAGTTGGGATTAAGCTGAATAGCCCGATCGTAATCTGCGAGCGATTTTGTAGTCATTGCCTTATTCCAGTTATTGAATTTTAATGAAGCTGCTTCCCCGACGGTTCAGAAAAGTACGCCGAATCTAATCCGAGTGTTTGATAATTATCAAAAATATTATCACAACAAATGATTATCGGCAAAACTATTGGCGGACATTACTACATAATCAGCTCATTGGGTAAAGGTGGATTTGGCGAGACCTACTTAGCACAGGACGAATATCTACCACGATCGCATTCCGCAGCTATTCGCCCACTTCGATGAAAATCAAGAATTCTATCTCGTCCAAGAGTTAATTGCAGCGCTATCTGGAATTATAGCGATCGTCCTTTCTAATAATTCAGAAAGGATCTCGCCCATAATTCATCAAAAGTGCGAGATCCCTTCTTACATCCGCGTTAATCAGCGTCTATCTGCGGTCAAAAAAGAGCGATCGCCCTTTCTAATAATTCAGAAGGGCGATCGCTCAACAATTACCTATAATTCCAATCAATCCCTCTTTCAAAGACTGGATATCTACATCTTGAAGCCTTCCCAGTTTTTTCAGTATCAGTTGTTTCTCAACTGTCGTAATAACAGGCTTAATCAGAGAAGCTTTTAAAAGCCCAGCCCCTCGCCAATCTGCAATGATAATATCACCTACTTTCGGGCTACTGCCAACTTGACTCGTTATACCCATCAGAATGCGATCCAGATATTCGGCATTATAAACGTCGGAACTAATCACAACTGCTGGACGTTTTTTATTCGTAGTTTGGTCGGTAAAAGGAAACGGAACTAAAACCACATCACCAAAATTATAACTCGTCATACTCCGCATCCTCTGGGTTATCCCAAATTTTAGCAAAAGCTGCTTCTGAGAGTTTAGTTGCAGTATAAACGAGAAGACGAGCTTCACTTCGCGTTAATAGGAAGTCGATAAAATCTTCTAATACCGTGATTTTATCGGGCGGTAAACTACGAATTTTTTCCATCAGCTTTGTCTCAGTGTTTTGGGCGATACTCATGTTATTTTTCACTTTTTTAATGACTACATAGCACTTACTTTAACGTAAGTTGCTAATTCAATCAAATCGCGGATAACTTGCGGATGTTTTTGGATCGAGGTCATTTTTCTTCCTGCAACCCCTGATTCTCAGAAATACGCGATCGCACAGCTTGACGAATCTCCATCCAATCTTCCTCCGTCATCGCCGTAGGATTTCCCGATTCCAAACCCTCTAATAACATCGCTGACAAACGTTCTGAAGCTTTGCGTTTTTGGTCTTGGCGAATTAACTCGCGGAAATACTCGCTAGCTGTACTATAACCACCTTGAGCTACCTGTGCTTCTATATAAGTTCGCATTGAGTCAGGTAGAGAAATATTCATGCTTGTCACGGGTATTACTTACCTCATTTAACTCGTTATGTTAATTATGGCAGATTTTGCCATTTTTTGTCAAGCCTCACACAGCCTGTAATTTTGTAATCAGAAATTGGGAAGTGCGATCGCCCTTCTTACATCTGCGTTAATCTGCGTGCATCTGCGGTAAAAAAAGAGCGATCGCCCTTTCTAATAATTCAGAAGGACGATCGCTCTTCATTCATCCATCTCTAATTTATGGTTAGACAAGAGCGATATGCCATAAATTCAATACCAGTCCGCGATCGCCAGTCCTGAAACTCTCGAAAACTCCTTGATATTGTGAGTAACAAGAGTTGCTTGAAACGAAGCGGCTGTCCCTGCAATCAAAACATCGATCGGACCAATAGGAGTACCTTGTTGCTCCAATTGGGCGCGGATTGTGGCAGCAGCAACAGCACAATCGCGATCGAAAGGAACAACATTAACTCGGCTTAAAAGTTGCTGAAGTTGTTGGGTACGTTTTGCAGGCGAAGTAGATTTAGCAATACCCACTTGCAATTCAAACAGGACGATCGTCGAAATGCCAATTTCTTGAGGAGATACATTGGCAAGGTTTTGGGCAACTTGTCCTTGTCCTTTGAAATAGTAGATTAATGTATTTGTATCCAAAATGTACATCTAAAAGCTCTCCCGCAAAATGTCTTCCCCCGACTCAACACGAATTTCTTCCAAAGTAGGAAAGTCATCTGCCCAAGTTCCAGCTAGGGAATAAACCAGTTCCGTCCAAGGAGTTGAAGTATCTACTGTATCGGTGGATTGGTTCTCATTCAGGTACTTGGCACGAATAAACTCAGCGAAAGTGAGAATTTCGCTAGCTTGGTTTTGGGGAAGGGTTTTGACGATCGCGTAGATTTGTTCAATAACAGTCATAATCGGATTATAGATTAAGAGCAGTTTAGCTTTATTTTAGCAATTATAATCGGTTTAGTTCCAAAGGCGATCGCCCATAATTCATCCAACGAGCGATCGCCCTTCTGAATCTGTCTGAGAAAGGGCGATCGCTCCTGCTAAATTTATGATATGATCACCTATAAGTTACACCTAAACTTGCCCACTTCTTTTGACATAAAGGAGTAAAGCCCGTGAAAATAGAAGAATTATTGCAAAGAAAAGGGATTATTCACCGCGATCCAGAAATTATGAGCGGTGTCCCCGTATTTGTTGGAACTCGTGTCCCCTTAAAGACTTTTTTCGACTACCTGGAAGGTGAAAGCGGTTTCGCAGAATTTATTAATGATTTTCCTTACCTAGAAAGTCAGGCAATTAAAGTGCTAGAAAATCTAACTAAATCGCTCCAACCAATATTCATTCACCCCATCCAAAACCCAACTTCCCTGAACTATGTCATCAGGTAACATCCTAACTGTCACAGATGTTCTCAATTTCCTTGTCAGTGGAATCGATAAAATCACCCTCGAAACAGAACTTACTGCTTCCGGTTGGATATCCACTCCAGCTAGAGGAGGCTCAAAAAGCGGTGCGGGTACAATTTGGACAAGCCAAAATACTCAATACAGTGTCAGAATTATGACTCAACCTGATGGTTCATCCTATGCTCGCGTTTACAATGGCCCAGGAGGAGGTGCACCCGCAGAACAATCCCTAAACGCATCAGGCAAACCCGGAAGTCGTGGAGAAACTCACTTTATTCTGCTCCCTTAACCACATTTATTCATCAGATTATGAACTTTGAAGAAGTTTGGCAACAATACGATTTTACCGAATCAGAATTGCTATCGATGGGGTGGAAATTTCCCTATGATTATGCCCTCAATCTCAACTACTATTGGCAACTCAATTCAACTAATTCTACTTCTGAAGTTGCTACCACAGACCAATTTTTAAACATTATCCTCAAAACCTGCATTCGACTGGATGTACAACTCAACCCCAATCCTGATGAGTTAGATCGAAAGCCTGCGAACCTCGGTACAATCCTCGGCTGGGAGCAAGTTACTCCCTCTCCTTGGTTAGAAAATCTCTCCCTTTCTCCTAATGAGTGGCTGCATCTGTTATTTGAAATTGGTGGAAATAATAAAATTGAAGCTGTTTGTCGATCGCTAGTTATCGAACAATTGGTAAAACAACCCTTAGCACTCAGTTCATAAAAAGATATAAATACCATGTCATCCCCAGAACTAAACCTAGCCGATAACATTGTCAGCAGCATGACCCCTATTTTTCAGAAAATGGGGAAGATAGATCGCCCTTTCTCAGGATAATCCAGAAAGGCGATCGCCCGTTTTATAATCAATCATGGCGATTGCCTCCTAACCTCTTGATTATTTCTTCTTTAAAAGGCTTGAAAATTACAAAGCAAACACGATTCTGAGAGCTAGATCGATTTTTATCATAACCTCTGGTTCAAGTTCACCTCGGATATCTACCCCACGAGAACCATAATCAATTGGGCGCGTTTGCAAACAATCAGCAATCGATGTTTCAGAACCCTTAGTTGGATCGAGATTAACTTCAATAATTAAACCGCGTTTCAATTTTATAGCTTCAGCCATTCTTCTAAACCTAATTCTGCCAATTCTTGCAAGTCTGTATCTTCCTTATAGATTTCTGCATAGAGAGCCGCAGATTCTTCCAGTCGCTCCGCTTCTAATGCTAATTCCAGGCGTTTAATTGCGATTCTTACTACTTCATTCGCATCTTTAAACCCATACTTTTGACAACTTTGGAGAAATTTTATCTGAGATTCATCCAGTTCAAATGTTTGCTCTTTCATCATAGTAAAAATTCTAGTAAGATCGAGATTAACTTAAATAATTAAAACTGCTACTTTATAGATCCCATATTTAGGAATTAGGTATCTCAGGAAAAAAAGAACGTCCGCATCCCCGACTTCTTTAACAAGTCGGGGATATAAATGCGATCGCATTTTACATTTACCACTCACCTAACATCTACCAACTAGAACCTAAAATTCTGGATCCCCCTGATTTTCAGTCCGCAGTCGCACCGAATCAGCATGAGAAGGCAAACCCTCAGCTTCAGCCAAAACATTAATCGCCTTAGCCACCTTTTTTAATGCAGTCGGCGAATATTCAATCAAACTCGAATGCTTCATGAAAGTTTCGACACATAGCGGCGACGCATAGCGCGGAGCTCCAGAAGTCGGCAAAGTGTGATTCGGCCCAGCCAAATAATCACCCACAGCTTCCGGTGTTGAATAGCCCAGGAAAATCGCCCCAGCGTGCCGAATTTGCTCCAGCAAAGCCCAGGGATCTGCCACTTGCAATTCCAAGTGTTCGGGAGCAAACTCGTTAGACAGTTCCGCCGCCGCCTTCAGAGACTCAACCACTACCACTAAACCGTAATTGGCGATCGCCTTTTCAGTCAAAGTCCGGCGCGGGTGATTTGTCAACTGTCTGTCAACCTCAGCCACCACCTTTCTAGCCAACACCGAATCCGCCGTGAGCAAAATCGCCGAGGCCATAGAATCGTGCTCAGCTTGAGCCAACATATCCGCAGCTACGTGTACAGGATTCGCCGAAGCATCAGCAATAATTAGCACTTCCGAAGGCCCCGCCAGAGAATCGATCCCCACAGTTCCGTAAACCAGTTTTTTCGCCAGCGTCACGTAAATATTCCCCGGCCCAGTAATTAAATCTACCTTGGGAATAGTTTCCGTACCATAGGCCAAAGCTGCGATCGCCTGGGCCCCGCCTACCCGATAAATCTCATCAACTCCCGCTTCCTGAGCCGCTACCAGCACCGCAGGATTCATTTTCTTCTCCTGCCCGGGGGGAGTACACATCACCAGTCTCGGAACCTTGGCGACCTTGGCAGGAACCGCATTCATGATTACTGAGCTGGGATAGGATGCCTGACCACCAGGAATGTAAATTCCCGCGCGATCGACCGGAGTGTAGCGTTTGCCCAAAACAATCTGATCATCACCAAACTGCACCCAAGACTTTGGGACGCGCTGTCGATGAAACGCCTCTACCTGTTTGCAAGCTGTGCGGATTGCATTTAATAATTCCTTCGACACCTGCTGGTAAGCAGCATCCAATTCGGCGCCACTCACCCGCAATTCTTCCGCATTTAGGGTCATGCGGTCAAATTCAGCGGTGTAGTGCAGCACAGCTTTGTCACCTTTGCGCTTGACAGCTTGCAGCACCTCCCGCACGGTGGCTTCTTTGTGAACGATGAGTTCGTCATGGGTGCGATCGCAGATCCGTCGCAGTTCAGCTTGTGCCTCAACCCACTGAGTAATGATTCGCAGCATGGAGATTCGGAATGCCGTCTATAAAATTCACTAACATTTATTTGACAATTTGGGATTTTTGTGGGGATATTCTGGAGAAGTAGGCCACCACAAGTCCACAAGTTCAACCGCGAGACTCGCGGTATTTTCAGTCGTGTTCAGTGCTGCGCTTAAATCTCTGTCAAGGATTTTGCAACACGATCGGACAAGTCACAGCCTTTTCTCTTGAATTGCCCACCCAGCCGATCAAGTGCCCAGGAAGAGAGTTCAATCCCAAAGGGAGAGTGCCCTAGGGGGATAATTTTGATTCTGCCTTCTACTTTCTGATCCGGCTGCTTCTACCTTCTACCTTCTGCCTTCTGGCTTTTATTTTCCTTAAGTGCTTCTTGGCGAAGCCAAAATAATCTATACTCTTTGTTATAGCTTAACTTAAATTTTTCAGGGAATCAGATTTTGTTCAGAATAAATGCTATATTGTTCTTTCTGACACATAATAATTTTTTTTATTAAAAAACGCCAAAATATTGTATAGTTGAAAGCTGCGCGCCATAAACCGTAACTTTAACTCGTGAGGGTGGAAACCCCGCAACACGCCTCCGTAACACCCGTGTCATACCTTTGGGTATCGTCAGAGGTAAAAATAGGCAGTGAAATGAGTCAGTCAAAAATTAGTGCGCGATGGATGATCGTCGCCTAAAAGTAGCCAAAAACTCAGCTCAATCTGAGCGAGTGGTAGTTGCTGTATGACTCAGCCTTTAAAAATCAAGCTTTTTGTGGATAGACCCCGAAAAGGTTGTGCTTCAAAATCTCCGTGTCTTGAGACTGTCTTGAGACTACGGAGTATCAATGAATACCTACTTCCATCAACAGAACTATGGCAAATATTAAGTCCGCCGTCAAACGAGTCAAAATCGCCGAACGCAACCGCTTGTACAACAAATCTTACAAGTCAGCGGTAAAAACCCTGATGAAGAAGTATTTCGTCGCCGTTGACAAGTACGCCGCAGCTCCGAGCCCTGAATTAATGCAAGAAGTCCAGCAGCGAATGTCTGAGGCTTACAGCAAAATTGATAAAGCTGTCAAAAAAGGCGTGCTCCACCGCAACAACGGTAATCACAAGAAGTCTCGCTTGGCGAGAATACTCAAACCTCACGAAACGACAACAGCAGCCTAAAAGACATCGCAAGAATTGCCAGTTTTGAACAGGCTTTCGGGCCTGTTTTACAAAAAATATGGTCGATGTCTAAAGCAGAACCAAATTCGGCAACGGATTTAATTCATTCGATGGATAGATGTTGAGGGAAGTTGGAACGTAGCAGGAATCAGAAAAAGGGAAGATTTTTCCGACTTTCTTCCTATCCCATTCACCGACTCTCCTCCTCTCAACCCTACCCATCACCAACTCGGACGCTCTCGGATCAAATCTACTCTGCTTCCCCCATGCAGCTCATCGACACTCACGTTCATATCAACTTTGAAACCTACAAATCTGAGTTAGAAGCCATTCGAGAACGCTGGCGCGAAGCTGGTGTAGTTCGACTGGTTCATTCTTGTGTAGAGCCAGAAGAGTTTGCCGGAATTCAAGCAATTGCCGATCGATTCGCAGAAGTATCCTTTGCGGTTGGGCTTCATCCCCTAGATGTCGGCAAGTGGAATAACGAGACTGCGAGCCAGATTAGGGATAAGGCAAGTTCGGACTCTAGGGTAGTGGCGATCGGCGAAACCGGACTAGACTTTCATAAAGGTGATGACCCTGAACTCCAGTTTAAAGTGTTTGAAGCACAGCTTGAAATCGCCCAGCAACTTGACAAACCAGTCATTATCCACTGTCGCGACGCCGCCGCCCCAATGGCCGAAATGCTGCGGAACTTTTGGCAAACGCGCGGCCCGGTACGTGGTGTCATGCACTGCTGGGGAGGTACACCCGAAGAAACCCAGTGGTTTTTAGATCTGGGTTTTTACATCAGTTTTAGCGGAACAGTCACATTTAAAAAAGCCTTGCAGATACAAGAATCAGCCTGTATGGTAAATAGCGATCGCATCCTAGTCGAGACAGATTGCCCTTTTCTCGCCCCCGTACCCCAACGGGGAAAACGCAACGAACCAGCTTACGTCTACCACGTAGCCGAGCAAGTTGCTAAATTGAGAGGAGTTTCTCTCTTAACTTTGTCTCACCAGACAACAGAAAATGCCTGTCAGCTATTCGGTTTTTCACTTGAGCTAGAACCCAGAAACGACGAAAACAAATCGAATTAGAGGCAAGTGATAGAGATAATCTCACCTAGATACTGCCCTAAAAACCGGATTCATCCTTTATTTCAGATTTTTTGGGCGTTGCCTGCGATCGGATTTGCGTCCTATAATTAAAAGAACAAACCGATCGAGCGTTGGCTCACCATTGACGCCAACACAACCCGAAGACACTAACCCTCGGGACAGGCTAAAAAAATCAAGCAATACCTCAAACTTACACATCTGAAGAAACTTGGAATCTCAGCAATTTGGCAATAGCTGTCAAGTCAATTTTAGAAGTCAAATGTCTAGGGCGTTTGCCCCTCGACAACCAGAGATCGGAGCTAAAAGGATCTCGATAGAATCCAAAATCCGCAAAAAACTACTGCGAGCAACCAGCACAAATAACCGTTGTAGCAATTGGCAAGCGATCGAAAACATCATATAAATTCTCTCACACAATTCATCAAAAAAACGCAACAAGGTAAAAAAGCCAAGCCTTGGCGCCATGTAAAAAGCTAGAGCCACTGCGGAGAAAGGACACCAATGACCACTAAAGATTACACAGAATTTGCCTTCACCTTGCCCGACCTGATCGAAATCCAGCGGGCAAGTTTTCGCTGGTTTCTAGAAGCCGGACTGATCGAAGAACTAGACAGCTTCTCCCCGATTACAGATTATACGGGCAAGCTGGAACTGCACTTCATGGGCAAAGACTTCAAACTGAAGCGCCCAAAATACGATGTAGATGAAGCAAAACGGCGGGACAGCACTTATTCAGTGCAAATGTACGTTCCCACCCGCCTGATCAACAAAGAAACCGGGGAAATCAAAGAACAAGAGGTTTTCATCGGTGATTTGCCACTGATGACCGAGCGCGGCACTTTCATCATCAACGGGGCCGAACGAGTAATCGTTAATCAAATCGTTCGTTCCCCAGGCGTCTACTACAAATCGGAAACCGACAAAAACGGTCGCCGTTCCTACAACGCATCTCTAATCCCCAACCGTGGCGCATGGCTGAAATTTGAAACAGACAAAAACGATTTAGTCTGGGTCAGAATCGACAAAACCCGCAAACTCAGCGCTCAAGTCCTACTAAAAGCCCTCGGACTCACAGACGGCGAAATCTACGACAGTTTGCGCCATCCCGAATACTTCCAAAAGACGATCGAGAAAGAAGGACAATTCGGCGAAGAAGAAGCTCTGATGGAGCTGTACCGCAAGCTACGACCAGGTGAACCCCCCACCGTAGCAGGGGGCGAACAACTGCTTAATTCCCGTTTTTTCGACCCCAAACGCTATGATTTGGGTCGGGTTGGTCGCTACAAATTGAACAAGAAGTTGCATCTGTCTATCCCAGATACGACGCGGGTGTTGACCTCGCAAGATATCTTGACGGCGATCGACTATTTGATCAACCTCGAATTCGACATCGGCTCTACCGACGACATCGACCACTTAGGCAACCGTCGCGTCCGTAGTGTCGGAGAACTGCTGCAAAATCAAGTCCGAGTCGGACTCAACCGCTTAGAACGGATTATCCGCGAACGGATGACAGTCTCCGATGCCGACTCCCTCAGCCCAGCTTCTCTGGTCAACCCCAAACCGCTGGTAGCAGCAATTAAGGAATTCTTCGGTTCCTCCCAGCTATCGCAGTTCATGGATCAAACCAATCCTTTAGCAGAACTGACACACAAACGCCGACTTTCCGCCCTTGGCCCTGGAGGTTTGACTCGGGAACGCGCCGGGTTTGCGGTGCGAGACATTCACCCATCCCACTATGGCCGCATTTGCCCGATCGAAACACCAGAAGGCCCCAACGCCGGTTTAATCGGTTCCTTAGCAACCCACGCCCGCGTTAACTCCTACGGCTTCATTGAAACTCCTTTTTATCCAGTCGAAAAAGGACAAGTATTGCGGGACAAAGCCCCGGTTTACATGACAGCCGATGAAGAAGATGATTTGCGCGTCGCGCCGGGGGACATTAGCCTCGACGAAAACAACAACCTCTTGGGCGAAACTGTAGCCGTCCGCTACCGCCAAGAATTTACGACGACTACGCCGATGCAGGTGGACTACATGGCAATTTCGCCAGTCCAAATCGTCTCCGTCGCGACATCCCTGATTCCGTTCCTGGAACATGACGACGCTAACCGAGCTCTGATGGGCTCGAATATGCAGCGGCAAGCTGTGCCGCTACTCAAACCCGAACGGCCACTCGTAGGTACAGGGCTAGAAGCTCAAGCAGCCCGAGATTCCGGGATGGTTGTGGTTTCCAAGGTCAACGGCGAAGTGATTTACATCGACGCTACCCGGATTATTGTCAAACCCTTGGCGGCAGATGCCGAGTCGAATTCCAGCGAGGAAAGTTTCCTGATTCGGGAATATGACGAACTCAAGTTCAAACAGCCCTCGGTTTGGAAGCAAAAATATGCTGGCTGCATCGAACACGAACTGCAAAAATATCAGCGTTCTAACCAGGATACTTGCTTAAACCAGCGTCCTTTGATTTATGAGGGCGATCGAGTTGTTGCCGGTCAAGTGCTAGCTGACGGTTCCTCCACTGAAGGGGCAGAACTGGCTCTGGGTCACAACATCCTCGTAGCTTATATGCCCTGGGAGGGATACAACTACGAAGACGCGATGCTAATTAGCGAGCGCTTGGTGTACGAAGATGTTTATACTTCGATCCACATTGAAAAGTACGAAATCGAAGCCCGCCAAACTAAACTCGGCCCCGAAGAAATCACTCGCGAAATTCCGAACGTCGGCGAAGACGCGCTGCGCCAGCTAGACGAACAGGGCATCATCCGCAAGGGTGCTTGGGTAGAAGCTAGCGATATTTTGGTCGGCAAAGTCACTCCCAAAGGCGAATCCGACCAACCGCCGGAAGAAAAACTGCTCAGAGCAATTTTTGGCGAAAAAGCCCGCGACGTGCGCGACAACTCCCTGCGCGTTCCTAACGGCGAAAAAGGCCGTGTGGTGGACGTGCGGGTGTTCACTCGCGAACAGGGCGACGAATTGCCTCCGGGCGCAAACATGGTCGTCCGCGTCTATGTAGCTCAAAAACGGAAAATTCAAGTCGGCGACAAAATGGCCGGCCGCCACGGAAATAAGGGTATTGTGTCCCGGATTCTACCGATGGAGGATATGCCTTATTTACCCGATGGAACTCCGGTTGATAT
>PVWI01000178.1 GCA_003003725.1 filamentous cyanobacterium Phorm 6
ATCGATTATAGTCCGAGTGGTGCGATCGACCAATTTTACTCGGATCTGTCAGTTTTGGACAAAACAGGCCAAGAGGTCGATCGTAAAACCATTCACGTTAACGAGCCGCTAAAATACCGGGGAGTCACATTTTATCAAGCAGATTGGGCTCTAGCAGCCGTGCGAGTTCGCCTCAACAAAAGCCCGGTTTTACAACTACCAATGGCTCAGTTAGATACCCAAGGTAAAGGCAGAATTTGGGGTGCTTGGATTCCGACAAAACCAGATTTAAGTGCGGGAGTTTCTCTGCTAGCAAAGGACTTGCAAGGCACAATGTTAGTCTACGGTACGGATGGCAAATTGTTAACTACAGTTCGCGCCGGTACGGCGGTGGAAGTTAACGGAGTGATGCTATCAATTGATGAAGTTGTTGGCAGTACGGGATTGCAAATTAAAGCCGATCCGGGAATTCCCCTCGTCTATACTGGCTTTGGGTTGCTGATGCTTAGTGTGATGATGAGCTATCTGTCTCACTCGCAGATTTGGGCTTTGGAAAAGGACGGCAAACTTTATGTGGGCGGGCGCACTAATCGCGCTCAGGTGATTTTTGAAAGAGAAGTTATCGAGATTTTGGATAAATTGGCTGAATCGAAAATAGGGGAAGATAAAAGTGCGATCGCCGAGACTGCTCTAGCCAGTTAAAATTAATTGTAGGGTGCGCATTGCGCACCTTACACCAGGATAAAACGGATAGTTGAACAGGAAATAAATGTGACAAAAAGGATTGAATTTAGTCAACACGCATTACTAAAAATAGAGATTCTAGAAAGTCGCGGGGTTACAATATCAACAGATTTTATTTCGGAAACTATTAGAACCCCTACTAAGTTAGAAGCAAGTGGTGAAGGAAAGTTTATTTGTCAAAAGAGATTGAATGGACTTGTCCTCAGAGTCGTTTACCAAGAATATGATGATAAAATTTTAGTAATTACTGCTTATCCTGGTAAGAGGTCAAGATATGAAAAAGATTAGATATAGCCCTGATGTAGATGCGATGCTGATCGAAATTTCTGATAATCCGATCGCCTATGCCGAAGATGAAGGAAACATGATTCTCCACTATTCTAGCAGCGGAGAACTGGTGTTGATTGAAATATTAGATGTCAAACAATTTATGTCATTGGAATCTGTCTCCGATGAGATACCGGCCCGCTAAAGCAGTTTAAGCGGGCGGACACTCACAGGGACTGCACCTACTTCTCGTGTCGCACCTCAATCACCGTGTGCACGTTCCCCCGTGGCAAAAAATCGCCCTTAATCGTCGCTTCCAGCGGCGAACAAGCTGCGACAAAATCGTCTAAAATTTGATTGATCGATTCTTCGTGAGAAATGTAGCGATCGCGATAACTGTTAATATACAGTTTCAGCGCCTTCAATTCCACCACCCGCTCGTCGGGGACGTAAGTAACGTGAATTGTGGCAAAATCGGGATAGCCAGAAAACGGACACTTGCAAGTAAACTCCGGTAAAGTAATGTTAACGAAGTAGCGCCGCCCGACTCGCGGATTCGGGAAAGTAATTAACTCCCCGTCCACAATCTCGCGTTCGCCGTATTTCATTTCCTCGGTAGTTGACTTTTGTGACATACTTTGTTCTGTTGGATGGTTGTTCATCGCGATCGACTAAAAATTTCTAACATTTAACTAAACTCACTATTAATATTTTTAACAAATATATTGACGAATTGTGTTGCGATCGATCTAATTGCAAATACTCTCAGGCTAAACTAAAAAAAGTTCACCCTCGCCATCTACAATTATGCAAAATACTACCTTATCTGACAATACATCCCCTGAAAACTCAAATAGTTACTCTCCATCGGTACCGATTTCGCTCTATCGAGAAGTCACAGCCGAATTGCAAGCCGCCCAAGCGATGCTTGACTCCCTCAAAACGCACAACCAGCAATTAGTCCAACAAAATCAACAACTGCGGCGAGAAGTAGAAACAGTAGTTCAAGTATCCCAACAACTACAGCAAGTAGTCAACTCGGCCCAGAGCGTCACCCAGACAGGGATACCTCAAATGCCGTCAGTCAAATTCAATTTCAGCAGCGTTGAGCCTCAACCCCCAGCACCTACAACCTCGCGGATTAACTCCACCGTACCTCAACCACCTCAGACAGTAGCTTTCCCTTTCCCCTTACCGGAAGCTGGGCCAACAGTCGCCCCGATGCCGGATACACTTCCCGAAAAATTATTTACAGAAGTGCCAGAAACTCCTTACCGCATTCGCTCTCAACCCAAAAAAGCCTCAGACTTAAACGGATTGTGGTTGGCGATCGCGATTTTTCTGATTGTGATTGCCGCCTTCGGTGCGGGTTATTTAGTTGTTCGCCCTTTATTGAAGGGGAAGTAAATTTCAACAAGAATCCCACGACTCGGGCCGTGGGATTTTAACCAAAACTTAGCATAAAATGTTCAAAGTTACGCTAACTGATTATTAAACTCTGGCGGCACTCGTTTCTACCGCACGAGACGCATACTGCTCTTCACAAGCAGATTCTAGGATGCCCACCCCGGGCTCGAAACCGCGCGTGAACTCGGTGAGTTTGACCTGTTTAGCTTCTAGAGCTGTCTGTAGCACCTTCATGGCCTTGTGAGGGTCGCCGGCTCCGCAGAAGAATAAGTCTGCGGCAAAATAACCGTGTTCAGGCCAAGTATGGATTGCTATATGAGACTCTGCCAAAGTTGCAGTAGCCGTCACTCCGTGAGGACTAAACTGGTGTACGCACAAATCGATGAGAGTAGCTCCTCCGGCTTCGATCGCATCGAGGATGGCGCGGCGGATACGTTCAGGATCGTTGAGCAGGTCTCCAGGAGACTGCCAAGCATCAGCGACCAGATGGGTTCCCAATTGTTTCATTCTGCGGGGTTTTACCTTATAAGTTGTAATGTCTCAAACCTTTTTAGCATAGCACGGTGTTTAAAGTTTCGCAAGTATATTTCCGAAATTTTTTAAAATAGCGCCAAGAGCCGATCGCCCGTGCAGAATGAATCGCTCAAAGAGACTCTCAATAATCAGGCTCAATCTCAAAGCCTTACATCGACAGCTTATGACAAAATTGAACGATCACACTGCAATCAACTTAAAACGTTTATCAAACTATCCATAATCGTAAGGTGCGCAATAATGCGCACCCTACAAATACTGCTGGCTCACAACAGTCAAGAGTCAACAGTTAACTCAATTAATCCCGGCTGTGAGTAGCTCCATTCGGCAAAATTGCCCCGCTCAAAGCCGCTTCATTCAAATTAGCAACATTCAAGCTAGCCCCAATCAAATTAGCTTCCGACAGATTAGTTCCTGTCAAATTTGCTCCTGTCAGAGAACTTAGCAACAAACCCGCTCCCGACAAATTGGCGTGGCTCAAATTCGCCCCCCGCAAATCCGCTTCTAGCAAGCTAGCACCAGACAAATTTGCACCGCTCAAATTCGCTCCCCGCAAAGAAGCTTTGTTTAAATTTGCAGCCCTCAAATCAGCTTTGTACAGGATCAAACCATTCAGATTAGCTCTACTCAAATTAGCTCCTTGCAAGTAGGCGCCGGTCAAGTTAGAACCATTGAGATTAGCAGATTGCAAGTCAGCACCGCTCAAGTCAGCACCGCTCAAATTGGCAGCGCAAATACAAGCCTCCCGCATACTTGCTTCGCTCAAAAAAGCTTCAACCAAATTGATACCGCTGAGATTTCCACGATTGATATAAGCCCGAATTAGAGTGGCTCCACTCATATTTGCTCCGCTCAAATCAACCTCGCTCATAATCGCTCTAGTCAAATTTGCTTTGGTTAAATCAACCCCGCTCATAATTGCTCGACTCAGCGTCGCCCCGCTCAAATTCGCCTCAGTTAGTTTCGAGCCATTGAGCAGACAAGCTCCGACTAAACTCGCTCCAATTAGAATAGCTTTGCTCAAGTCAGCGTGAGATAATATTGCTCCGGTGAGATTGGCTCCGCTAAAATCAGTTCCGATGGCAATAGTCCCAGTTAAACTAGAACCGCCGAGGTTAGTTTCTATTAATTTAGCCTTAGATAAATTCGCTTCACTCAAGTCGGCTCCGTTCAAGTTAGCTGCAATCAGTTTGCTTCTAATTAAGTTCGCCCTTTTTAAATTAGCGTTGCTCAAATTTGTCCGACTGAGATTAGCTTCCATTAAATGAGCTGCAATCAGGCTAGCTCCTCGAAAATCTCGTTCCCCGTTGCTATGTCTAGTTAAAAGTTCATCGGCACTTAAATTTTCAGTAAAATTCATAAAAAAATTGAGTGAGTTTCCTTAGTTTCTCGATGTTCTATGTTGTCTGAAAGTTTGTCTATCGTGTTGGCTAGTCAGTTTTTTAAACCAATACTGCCACAGTAACAATTGTCAAAACTGGTTGATTCCTAGCATTACTCTGTTAATCTAGTTAAAACTTACAATAAACAACCCAATTTTTTGTTAAAAATTTGGGGTTTATCAGCGCGGTAGCTATGAAAAAACAGAGTTTCTTGCCTTCGATTGTAAGCTTTATCAGTCTTATTTTTGCTAGTATTTAGTTGGCGGTTGATGTTGGTTGTTAATTATTAGTTATATTTTTGCTAACTACTAACCATTTACCAAAATACCGAGAAGTTGTCGATCGACCTTCACCAGATCGATCGCCCATTTGGGGTATTGTTGGCGCTATCGGCGCCACATTCTGACCCGAAAAATTGCTGGTATGGGCGATCGAATTTATGAGTGCAACCAAGAAACAAGATATTGGAGCTTCAACCCCGAATACCTTCTAGATAAGTGCCTTCTATATTCGATCGCCCATGAAAGCAGAGCCCGGTCAGCTCAGCTAGTGTCACCTCCGTTCTATAAGACCTACCCAAAACTAGCCTTTGTCTAGACTTAACTGGACATTGGTGGTTTCGGTGCTTACTTCCTGTTTCAGGGCAGTCTCAAGATGACTCTTAAGAGGTTTGTCTGCTCCACAAGCAATTCCGGTAGAACTTACCGTTTGATCCGAACGAATCGGAATGTGAATTCCTTCAAACCATCGTTCGATATTTTTAGAGGCATTCAAATCTCTGTCTTCAGTGTACCCGCACTCAGGACAATGATAAATGCGGCTTTTTAGTGGCATCTTATGGCGATGCTGACCACAATTTGAACAGATTTGAGAGCTAGGAAAAAAACGATCGACTAGAATTAATTGGCTAGAAAACTTCTCAGTTTTGTATACCAATTGACGCTTAAATTCATACATTCCACAGTCAGCAATCGCTCCTGCTAGCTTATGGTTTTTCAGAAAAGCTTTGATATGCAAATCTTCAATCTTCACGACGCTGTGGTTCTTAGCGAGGTGGTTAGTGAGTTTATGAATTGCATCTTTCCTAATATTACCAATATGAGCGTGATGCTTTGCTAGTAATCGAATCGCCTTCAACTGGTTCTTAGAACCTTTAATTTTGCGACTGACTGAGCGCTGTAGATGTTTCATCCTTTTGCTCATCTTTCTATAAGCTTTGGGATTTGGAAAGACCTGGCCATAGCTGGTTACAGCCAGTTCCTTGATACCAATATCAACACCGACAGACGGTCTATCTGCGGGTACGGTAGGCTTCTCAACCTCGTACTTGATAGCCACAAACCAACTATTGGCTTGACGACTGATTACACAATTATGTACCGCACCAATTGGTAAAGTTTCATGCAGTCGTACCCAGCCAATTTTAGGCAGTTTTATTCTTTTTCCGTCATGACGAATTGCCGGTTTAGTTTTAGTGCCTTGCTCCAAATAAAAAGAGTCTTTAGACTTGCCTTTTTTCTTGAATTTAGGCTGTGCTGAAACTTTTTTGAAGCATCTATCCCAAGCTGTTCTCACTTCAGCTAGTGCCTGTTGAGGACTTGCTTTGGATGATTCGTAGTACCAAGGATTAGACGGCTTAATTTCAGCAATTAATCGTTTATGCAAGTCGATCGCAGTAGGCACTTTGATAGATTTGTCTGTCTCTCTCAGCTTAAGCGTTTCAATAATGATGGCATTCCCAAAGTTATAGGCGTGTCTAGCAACTCCACAATGTTGACGGAATTGCGTCACCTGCCGATTATTCGGTTTTAATTCCGTCTTAAAAGAGAGAAGCATCGTTTTGACCTCCGATGTATTTACTTGATCTCCCTATTGATTATATGGACGATTTTGGAGATTTGTCTAGATTTGTCGAGAAATTACGATACAGCTCTTAGCCCGACACCTGACGCACTCTCAGACATCATAGCTGTTCCTGGGCTTCTCAAATGCTTCGCTGAGGCATTCCCAGAAAAACTGTATTCATGCGACTGATGTTGCTAAGGGCAATTGAGCTAATATAGCCAACCAATAACCAGCCTAAGTCTTGCCCGAACGCGACGACAATATTATTGTAATAGTTGCCGACCTCCGCAGGCCGTACTCGGCGCGCGGGACGAGGTACTTCAGAGGCATGAGTTGCTGAAATTAGCGGCCCCATATTTAAAGATAGTCGCTGACCGACTAATCAAGCAATATCTACTGTAATTTATGTCATCGAATTTTATAATACTACGGGGTTTGCAATCAAGCAGTAGTGAGTGTTACAGACTCAAAAACCGCTGTATTTTTTGGGTATAAAAATTAGTTAAGCCGATCGAACTTGCAGGCCCAAAGTCCAGATCGCCGATCGCAATTAAACTTTTGACATAGAGCTATTTTAAAGTTTCCAGAACAAAACAAAAGCCGGCTTTCAGAGAAAAAGCCGACTTTTGATATGATTTTACCGATAAACCGCAGCCACCCCACAAAAAAATTAATTCTTGTGGCACAGGCATCTTGCTTGTTCTTCAGAATCCTGCAAGATGCCAGAAGCATCAAACCCGACGGTTGCCCGTAACGCCCTGATTGGGATCGTAAATACCAGCCGTACTATCAACGCTCGGAGTGCCGGAAGCGCGGTAAGGATCGCGATCAGTATCAACAGCGGGAGAGTCGTAGATGCTCCAATGCTGAATGCCTCCACGGCTCAGAATGGTTTCAGCTTTAGCGACTTCTGCTTCGCTACCGTCAACCAGTACCAAGTAATCGCCTCTCTCCACCCGATCGCTGTATGCTCTAGCTTCATCTTCAGGAATTCCCAAACCGACTAAAGCTCCCAGCAAGCTACCAGCAGCCGCACCCAAAGCAGTACCCGCGAGTGTAGTGGCGATCGTCGTAGCCGCAGCTCCAGCCAGCATAATCGGCCCGATACCCGGAATTGCCAGCGTGCCGAGACCTACCAACAAGCCAGTCAAACCGCCCAGCGTGCCGCCTGTGAGCGCGCCCTTGGTCGCCCCTTCATCAGCCTTGTTGTCCGCGCTTTCCTGCACGTCAATCCCTGCGATATCGCCTTTGGAATCAGCATCCTTACCAATCACCGAAACCCGATCCATGTCGAAACCCGCAGTTCTAAGTTCTCCCAGCGCGTGTTCCGTCTCGCGGCGGGTGGAAAAGACCCCCACAGCGCGCTTCTCACGGGCAGAAGCTCTGCGGCCGGTATCTGCCGGCACATCATAAATAGCCCAATCCTGAATGCCCCGCACGCTCATAATTCCTTCGGCAGTGGCAAGTTCGGCATCTGTTCCTTCTACGAATACCAAGTATTCTCCGCGCGAGAGCCGATCGTTATAAACTTTAGCTTGGTCTTCGGGAACTCCCAAACCGATCAAACCGCCAGTCAAACCGCCCGCTGCCGCTCCAATTGCGCCTCCAACAGCAGTGTCAGCCAGTAGAGTGGCGATCGCGCCCCCCGCCATCACCGGGCCAACTCCCGGAATCGCCAGCGCCCCAATGCTTCCGAGTAACCCAATCAAACCCCCCGTCACGACTCCCGCTGTCGCGCCTGCTTTTGCGCCGCCGCCCACTTTCTCGTCGGTACTCTTACCAGCGGTAGCGCCCGCAATGTCGCTGCGATCGAGATTTTCCCCAACTACCGAAACTTTATTCATCGGAAACCCGGTACTTTCGAGTTCCATCAGAGCTAGTTCCGTATCTCGGTAATTAGCAAATGATCCTACAGCTCGCTTGTTTTGACCTAAAGCCATTTTTTTTTCCTTCAAAATAAACTACTTTTACACAACTACAGAATTTCCGATCTGTTTGCTGCCATCAATCACATTTAATCGTTGTTTTTCCACATTTTTCATCGGTCGCTAGGAATAACCTCGCTCTCTCTCTTCAGGCAGGTTTACCCGAATTTTCAGGAAGGGGAAATCGGGAATTGGGAATTGGAAATCGCAGGTATTGCACGAGTTTTTTAGTTAGGAGTTTTGACTGCGTAAATCTTCAACTTTTTCACTTAAAACCCTTTGGATCGGAAGAGTTGTGCAACCGTTGCACTTTGCTTTGAAAGCTATATTTTCAAAGCCCAATTTTCCTTCTTCCTTCTTCCTTCTTCCTTCTTCCTTCTTCCTGCTAATTTATTAATTTCAAGGCGATGCAGGTGCAGCGGGGGCAACTTTCGCCGTAACATTCACCATTTTGACACCCTTAATTTCCTTGGCTAGCGGCTCAATTTTAGCTAGATCCTTTTGACTGGGAACAGTGCCAGCTACGGTGACAACCCCGTCTTTTGCCTCAACATTTAGCTGACCTTTGGTGATGTTCACTTCCAACTTGGAGCGAACTTCACTTTCGAGGTCGCCGTCTGCTCTGATTGCATCGCCTCCGGTGATGTTGTTGCGCTGTTCTCGGGCCCTGATATCAGAATTTGCTTGGGCTTGGCGAATTTCGCTCGTGGCGTCGGACTGAGTTTTTTGAACAGTCGCCGCTGCGGGCGGGCTGGCGGCACTTTGTGTGGTAGTAGTAGAATTAGGAGCGTCAGCGCTAGTTTTAGCCCCGTCGGTGCAAGCTGCAGCTCCAAATAATAGGATGCCGCTGAGGAGAAATGGTGTTAGTTTGTTCATAATATGTAATAACCTCCGGGTAATAAGCTGTCGGTGAGTCTAGACTTCGCTGAACACTTGGTCGATCCTGACAGAATCTTTGTTGGTGATTTTGGTTCGTGCTTGATACGGAAAAATCCTCAATATCAAATATATAAATTTGAGGAAGCAGCTTCATCGCTCTACAGATATAAATTTTATCTATGTCGTTAGATAGAGTACAAAAAACAAAATAAGGTACTAGGTCAAATTTAACTTAATTAGTCCCCGACGCAGTATTCCTCAAAAACCCGGTTGATGCCGAGATTTCTCGTTGCCCAAACCAATATTTTCGTACAAACAAAATCGAACAGCCTAAGTTTTATTAATAAATTCGGTCGCCGCTCCCAAGTAATTTTAACCCCGAACCTCGAACATCTTACTAACCTCGGTTAAATCAGTCAAATGCGGTACACAATTAATTGCCGAACTTCCGGGCTCAAAACAAACGAAAAGAGTCAAGAAACTTTTGAGCATTTTCTGGTTTTGAGGCAGTCACAACCAGCCCGTAAACGCGGGTTTCTACCAAAAATACTTGACCTACACCTACAGGTTCGGTGGGGGAAAGCGGCTGAAATTCAAACTCTTTTCCCGGATAGCTGCCGATAGAAATATCCCGCACTTGCAGCAATTTAGCATTGGCTGCCACGACAAAGAAATCTACGGCATTATTTAAAGTAATTTTGATATTGTTGTTGCTGAGCCGAAAATCTAGGTCAAAGTGTTGAAGTAAATAAGTGTCTTTGTTTTTTAAGATCGACCTGTATGTATGAGCGGTAAATTGAGTTGAAAAAGTTTCGGAGTTAATTTTGGGATTTCCCGGCATATCGATCGCAAACAGACCCATTGGCGAGCAAAATGGCTGCCACTCTGGCGTCTGAATTGTCGCCCGCAGTGGCCCTGGTTGCGATGCAGCGGGACTGGTAAACTTGACAGACGAGACAAGTAATGTAGCAGTAACTAGAAGTAAATTCAGTAATTTCATTTTTGTAAAAATTATCTTTACCCGATCGATCTGCGCTAGCCTAGAAATATATCCGCAAAAGAGGGATTTATGCTCAATATTATATTTACTCCACGGCCAGGCAACTCTCAAGGCTCAGCTAAAACCAGTAAAACCAGTAAAACCAATATACGCGCCACTGTAAAGACTTGGCTGGTGATCAGTCTGCTGATTTCTGTAACAGCTTGTGCAAACAGCCCCAACAGCAAAGCCCTCCAAGAATCTTTAGCCGCCGATCCCAAATTAACAGAAACTCCGCTTCCCGTCCCTGTTGCTCCCCCAGCGACAGCAGTTGACACCAATACTACCGCCAAGCTACCCGCAGATTTCCCAACCGAGATTCCACTCTATCCGAATGCTCAGTTAATCGAAGTTGACGGGCCAGCCGATTCGTCACCAAAAAATGTGCGGCTGCGCTGGGAAACCACCGATCCGGTTAATTCTGTTCAGAACTTTTATTCCACAAAGTTTGGGAGTAGCAATTGGGAAATAGTCAGCCGCCCAACCGCCGAAGGACAAGGTTCTTTGGTAGCAACCCAAGATAAATTGCGGGTAACAGTGTCGCTTTCTCCTGCTCAAAAAGTAGGGGGTTCTACAGAATTTGCGATCGACTACAGCAAAGACAGCCCAGAAATTGCAGCCACTCCTCAACCGGATAATTCCGAGTCTACCGCATCTCCAACCGCTTCACCAACCCCATCTAATTCAGCAGGAACTACTCCAGCGCCAAAATCAGACAAAGTTAGCCAATTAGACACCGAAATTCCTCAACAGTTGCGACAGTATGTGGCAGATTTGACTGCGTTGGAAGTGCTGAAAGTGCGAACTACAGAAAATGCTAACCTAGAAACTAACAGCGCTTTGCCCAAACCCAACAAAATTATCACCCGCCGCGAATACGCCCGCTGGTTAGTAGCAGCAAACAACCAGATTTATACCAGCCGTCAAGGCAAACAAATTAGATTAGCAGTAGACTCTAGCGAACCCGCCTTTTCTGACGTATCCAAAACAGACCCAGATTTTTCAGTAATTGAAGGTTTAGCAGAAGCAGGTGTAATTCCGAGTTCGCTTTCAGCAGACACTAAAGATGTGAAATTTCGTCCCGATGCACCTTTAACTCGCGAAACAATGATTCTTTGGAAAGTGCCTTTAGATACTCGTCAAATTTTACCGACAGCTAACATAGAGGGAGTGAAAGAAAAGTGGGGCTTTCAAGACGCTTCTAAAATTGACTCCCAGGCTTCGCGGGCAATTTTAGCTGATTTTAACAATGGAGATTTGGCAAATATTCGCCGAGTTTTTGGTTTTACAACTCTCTTTCAGCCGAAGAAATCGGTGACTCGCGCCGAAGCTGCTGCTAGTTTGTGGTATTTTGGCACTCAAGATGGGGGATTGTCAGCTAAAGACGCTCTGCAAGCCAAGTCTCAACCTACCCAGTAGAGTTGTTTGGGGTGGTTGAAAGCACTCTTGGACATGATAGAGGAGACGGCAGTGCCGTGTCCCTACAATGTTATTTTTAGTAGGGACACGGCACTGCCGTCTCCTAATTTTCGCTACTAATAATTCCGATGCAATCGGAAATGATATTACCTAGAAACCGAGTTCGATGTACGACAACTCGCAGTAACAGCCGAGGATATCAGTTGCAGAGTCCATTTCGTTAATCCCTCTGCACTCCTTCATCGTCAAAAATTCTTTCAAACACCATACATCCGCCTCTCTATACGCGGTTTGCGCCCTACCACATAGATTTTTTCCCTGAACATTAATTTCTGTATCCCGGAACACAAGCGCTGTATTGTGCTGGCAAATTTTGTACGTATTTTAACTAACACTTTTCAAAACTCTCAGTATGATTCCGGATACGGTAGCAGCTTTAACGATAAATGAAAAAGAGTGTTTGAGCTCTGGGAGAGCGTTTTTTAATGTACGATATGAACCTATTTACCCCGCAAGACATGGCGAAATGCAGCTTAGTCCTGCGTCAGCTAGGTAGAAATACTGCTAGTATGGAAGCCACCAGCCAGAAGATTGTTAAATATATTTACCAACATTTTTGTAATTCGCAAACAGGAGAAAACACCTGTGTTTTGGTGCGTTTATTCAAAACTCATCCCTACGGCGAATTAGAAGACTCATCGCAACAATCAGCGCGTCGCTTGATGAACGGCAATTCCCCCGCCGCCGACATGAAATGCTGGACTTTGCTAGCAGCAGCAGGCGCAGAACCGCAGTGGAATTCTCGGCATACAGCAGCAGAAAATACGGCTATTCCATTAGTTAGTACCGAATTAGTAGCTCAAATACCTGCGATTTCGGGAATGATCCGGCAGTTCGGTTTAGACATTCCTACAGTCCTCGGAATCGAGCCAGAAAGGTTCGTGCAATTAGAGCCCGCAGTCTTAAATATTTTTCACGTACCAGAGGCAAAAGACAATGCCTTAATTCCCGAACAAAATTCGTTAATTATCCCCTATCAAGTCAAATCTGTCTTGGGATTTGGAGGGCTTTTGCGATCGGGAAGTTTGTTTGCTGTAGTGATTTCCCTGAAAGTTAAAATCCCCCAGAGCACGGCTCAGATGTTTAAATATTTGGCACTTAGTGTCAAAACATCTCTGTCACTTTCCGACGAGAAAGTTGTCTTTAATTCCTCAGATAATGCTAAAAATATTGTGAAAAATAACAATATTTACGAAACCCAAATGCTAGAACATCAAGTTACAGATTTGATTCAATTGCTGGATTTTTCTGAACAAGAAATGCTCAGGCAAGCCGCTAATTTTCAACGGACAATTGACAAATTACAGCGCGAACTTGCTGGTAGAAAAAAAAAGCAACAGATTTTGCAACCAAGTCAAGAACCATTCACAGGCATCCTCAATATAGGTGAAGATGAGATGCTTCGCTTCGAGGAAAATCCAGGAATTTAGTGCTTCAATTGAGGGGAAGAATGAATAGATTTAATTTAAGCTCTGTTAAAATTGGGGTGCATCTCAATTTTGCAGGGCTATTTCATTCTTTGTAGGGGCAATCCCCCCGTGGTTGCCCTGCTGGAGGAGGGTCGGCACGGGGGCACGACAAGAGTCAAAATCCTGATTTTCCTGAGAATGAAATAGCCCTGGGCATTTTGTGGAACATAATATCATCAAGAGT